>CAIYTC010000066.1 GCA_903929005.1 uncultured Dehalococcoidia bacterium
GGGCGGTTAGCTCAGTTGGTTAGAGCGCTACGTTGACATCGTAGAGGTCACAAGTTCGAGTCTTGTACTGCCCACCATATAGCTATTTTTTGGCTATGAAACGGCTATTTTCCTAAAATAAATTCCAAAATGAAAGTTCTGTCTACTGTACACCTTTGCCCACCACTCCGATTAATCCTGACTAAATAAAAGCCCATCTTTCGATGGGCTTTTATTGTAACTGATAAAACTGTTTACTAATCCCAATCGTTCTTGGGGCGTTTTTTCTTTAATAACCTTGGTAACACGGCTATCAGAATCAGCAGTACGATAATGCCCACGCCAATAAATATCAGGGTATTGGTGGTCATGAATCCTACCTTTACCACTGTCGTGGGCGTCCACTCGCTGGCATTCCCTGCGCCGTCGACAGCGCGGACGTGCCAGAAATATTCACCGTTGGGTAATGCTTCAGCCTCAGTCAGTGTGTACCTTGCGTCAATTAGCTTGGAGCGGGAAAATATCTTTCTTATAAAGTTGGATTGGTCGCTGACTTCAATTTCGTAAGAAACGCCGCTGGGGTCCGATACATCGCTCCATTTAAAGGCCACCTTGGTATCGCCCATCAATCCCACCGTTCCCCCGTCCTTGGGAGATGAAATCTTGGGCACCTCCGGGGGAGTGGATTCCATGGTAAAGCTGGCTGAAGCTACTGTCCCCCGTGTATCTGTAGCTGTAATAGTCAGAGCGCCGCTTTTGCCTCCGGGAGCTTTAAAAATGGTCTGCAGGCTGCCTGACTCGTTGACGGTTCCACTGGCGACCGGGCTGTTATCGAATGATATCGAGAAATCTTTGCCGGCATTGAACCCGCTGCCGGTAACCCTGAGTTCATCTTTGACATTGCCGCTTTTGGGCATAACAGTCAGGACTGCCTGTGCAGTAAAAGTGGCGGGAGTGACATCTGTGGCCGGGGTGATCTTGCCGCTGGCAGTGATCGCATGTGCCCCGCTGCTACAGGCAGGAACTTTCGAGGTCACCGACCAATTGCCGGTGTCATCAGATAATATGTTCCTTTCAAGTGTTTTGCCATCGAAAGTGACTTCAATGGCATTTTCGTTGTTGGCAAAACCGCTGCCGCTTATTTTAATACTATCTTCAACGGCGCCGCCGGTCGGGTTGACGGCCACGGCGGGCGCTACAGTAAATATCATATCAGGAATATCTTTCTGCAACGTGGTATTACCAAAAACGTTGACAATATGGCTGCCTTTGGTTGAATTAGGTATGGCAAATGAAGTGCTCCACGTACCGCTGACTTCGGCTGTGATACTGGACCTCACTTCCTTGCCGGAGTAGAGCACCTTAATGCCGCCTTCAGCCGTAGCAAAACCGCTGGCCGTGATGGCGACCGGAGTTCCGACTCCACCTGCAACCGGGTCCATCTTCACGACTGGGCTGACAGCAAAGCTTTTATCGGCTACATCGGAGCCCTTGGTGATATCGCCGGAAGCATCGATAGCATGGTTGCCCCGGCCGGATGGCGGCGACTGGAAGCTCGTGCTCCATGAGCCTTTTTCATCAGCGGCAATGCCGCTCTTTACACTAATACCATCATAAGTGACTGCTAAATTCTTTTCGCTGACACCGAACCCATGCCCGGCCACGTTGATATTTATCCCGGCGGCTCCGGCATTCGGATCAATTGCTATGTGGGGCACGATGATATAGGTGAAATTCGCCGGACTGCTGCCTGATGGGCTTTCAACGGAAACAGTATGCTGCCCGCCGTACGATTCGGGCACAAAGAAAACTACGCTTCCAACACTGCTTACCTCTCCCTCCTTGTAGGAAACACTGTCCCATTTGATTTTATAGTGGTCTCCTCCGGAAAGCCCGGTGATAGTTACCTCAAGCCCGATAATGCCCATGGCCGGGCTCATGCTGGCTGCTTGCACACTGCCAGCAGGAACAAGGCTGAGGGCAATTGCTAAAAGGGTGACGATGGCCAGCACCTTTTTTCTCATATCCGTACCTCCTTATATAAATAATATCTAAAATGCGGTTTAATTGATAGGTGCTTCATGTAATGCCGCCGCGCGTAGTCACCTTTTTAACTCAAGGGCGTTCATCAATAATACGCCTTATCTCTTTTTTCTGGATCTTGCCGATGCCGGTTTTCGGCAACGAGGGCAAAAAATATCTTTTTAGGAGCTGTAAAAGGGTGAATATGTTGCGAGGTATACAGGAGAAGTTCCTCCTCGGTAACCGAGCACCCCGCTTTGAGCACAATAACGGCAGCTACCTCCTCGCCATATTTTTCGTCTTTCATGGCGATCACCGCGCATTCCATCACAGCGGGATGTTGATAAAGCCAGTTTTCGGCAATGCCGGGGTCGATATTTTCCCCGCCCTTGATGATGATATCCTTCCTGCGTCCGGTGACATATAGCTCGCCGTCATCGTCGATTTTGCCGATATCACCTTTTTTAAAACCCCGGGCGCGCAGGCCTGTGGCCAGGGCACGCGCATGGTCCAGGATTTGCTTATTGGTCAGGGATTGCTCGGCGCCGTTCCCCAGGTAAATCAGCTGTTTGTATTCCCCAAATTGCCAGACGTTGGCATCCAGGAAGTGCCCGATATTATTGCTCATGCCGCTGCCTCACCTATCGTTTGCCCGTATATTTAAGCAATAAAATGTTAACACTCAAGGATTTCTAAAGCGTAGCGCCAGGGCAGCCGTAGTTTGATGGGACTGGATCTGGCGGTTTTTCCCGTCATCGCTCCAGCCCAGCAGCTTTTGCATTTCGCCTGCTACACAGGGGACAGCGTCTATACCCAGGTCCTTTCGCAAGCCGACGACACTGCGGCGCAGCATGAAATCGCTCACGGTCAGGCAGCTTTCATTTTTAACTGCGTACCAGATTTGAGCTACGATATCCGGCCCTCCCGGGCTCAGTTGCTCAAATCCGGCCCGGTCAGCGGAAGCAAGGTTGATAACCTCCCTGCATTTTGATCCATATAACAGGGCCAGATGCCTGACCGTATCCTCAGCCAGGCGCTCTTTCTGCCTTAAAGTGTCAATCTCCTGCTGTACCAAAGCCGGCGCACCGGGAAGCTGTCTTTCAGCGGTAACGCAGCGAGCCCTGTTGCCCAATTTCCGGCAGACCACATCAGCGGCGTCTTTGGCTACGGCGCGGTAGGCCGTAATCTTGCCGCCTAATATCGTGACCAGGCCGTTCAGCTTATCGCTCTTGCTGTGGTCTATAAGTTCATGGCTGCGCGATGTATTGGAAGCTGACTGGCCCGGCTTGAGCGCCAGGGAGCGCAGGCCGGCATAAGCGTAGAAGACATCCTCGATCCTGACATCCGGATAGGCCAGGTGCAGCCCTTCCAGTATGTAATCAACATCTTCCCTGGTAGCGTAAACGGCGTCAAGATCATCCCGGTAGTCGGTGTCAGTCGTACCAACCAGGGAGTAGCCTTGCCAGGGTATCACAAAGAATAACCGTCCATCCACCGGAGAAAATAGGACGAGGGCATGCCGGGATACTGAGGGTATCATGATATGGACCCCCTTTGTCCTGCGCAGATAGGGAGGCTTGTCTTTGAATATCATCTCCTTCAGGCTATCCACCCAATGCCCGGTGGCGTTGACAACCAGCCTGCCCTTCGCCTGTAGCACTTCGCCACTTATTTCATCTTTTACCTCTACACCGGTTACTCTGTGGCCTTCTTTAAGCAGGTTGCTGACGCGGGCATGGTTGATAACGGTAGCCCCGTTTTCATAAGCTGAGAGCGCCGTTTCAAAATTGAGCCTTTCGGTGAACGGGATAGCGCAATCTGAATAAACATACGAACATTGCAGGCCCTTGACCTTGAGCCCGGGTTCTTCCGACAGGGTTTTATTTTTGCTCAGATACTTATGATTGGGCAGCGTCTTGTCGTAGGAAACTACGTCGTAAAGCGTGGTGCCCAGGGCCATGGCAATATTCAGGCTGATGTTTGGAATAGGTATGAAGAAAGACAGGGGATGCACAAGGTGGGGCGCGATACGCAGCATGACCTCCCTTTCGCTGAGGTCCTGGCGTACCAGGCCGAATTCAAGCTGCCGCAGGTAGCGCAACCCGCCATGTATCAATCTCGTGGAACGCGATGTCGTGCCGGAGCCGAAATCTTCTTTTTCCAGTAGCAGGGTATCCAGACCACGCAGTGTTGTGTCGCGGGCAATCCCCGCCCCGACGATCCCGCCTCCGATCACTATAACGTCAAAGGTTTTCCCCGCGATGGACTTAAAATCCCTTTTCATAGGCTTCGCTCCAACTAATTTATTATCCAGCCTTGCGCCCGGCCGACGGCACGTTTCCAATTGGAATAAAGGTTTTCACGCTGGTCAGCGGACATCTTTGGTTCAAACGTCGCCGAAGAGCGCCATTTCTTGGCTATTTCGTCTGTATTTTTCCAGAGTCCCGTTGCCAGGCCGGCCAGGTAAGCCACGCCCAGTGCGGTCGTTTCAGCTATGGCAGCTACCTGGATGGGCACGTTCATAATATCCGCCTGGAATTGCATCAGCAGCGAATTAGCGGTGCCGCCGCCGTCCACCCTCAGGAAAGGGATACCAATGCCGGTCTCTGATCTCATGGTGTCGATCACATCCCTGACCTGGTAGGCGATCGCTTCCAGGGTAGCCCGTGCCAGGTGCCCCTTGGTTGTGCCGCGCGTGATACCGGTTATCGTACCCCGCGCGTACATATCCCAGTAGGGTGCGCCCAGTCCCACCAGGGCGGGCACGAAGTATATTCCGCCGTTGTCATCTACCGAACGGGCCAGCGCCTCGCTTTCAGCCGCGCTGTTAATGATATTCAACCCGTCCCGCAGCCATTGAACCGCCGCGCCGGTGATAAAGATGCTCCCTTCCAGGGCATAATTGACCTTGCCATTCAAACCCCAGGCCAGGCTGGTAAGCAGCCCGCGTTTGGAAATAAACGGTTGCTCGCCGCTATTCATAAGTATGAACGAACCTGTCCCGTAAGTATTTTTAGACATGCCCGGACTGTAGCAGGCCTGTCCGAACAGCGCGGCCTGCTGGTCGCCCGCTATGGCACACAGCGGTATATGTGCCCCTTCAAAAACCCCCGCAGCAGTCTCGCTAAAAATCAAGCTGGAGGGAATAACCCCGGGTAAGATCGCCGCAGGTATATTCAGATGGGAGAGTATATCCGTATCCCACTGCAGGGTATTGATGTTAAAAAGCATCGTCCGCGAGGCGTTGCCATAGTCAGTGACATGTGCCTTGCCGCCGCTTAATTTCCAGGCCAGCCAGGTGTCCACCGTGCCGAAAAGCAAATCGCCCTGCTCAGCGCGCCGCTGCCCGTCCGGCACATGATCAAGGATCCAGCGTATCTTGGTGGCCGAAAAATATGCGTCAGGTATCAGCCCGGTCTTGTCACAGACCGACTGGCCTAACCCCCTGTTTTTCAGGCCTTCTACAAGGTCAGCGGTGCGCCTGCATTGCCAGACGATGGCGTTATTGACAGGCCGCCCCGTTTTTTTATCCCACACAATAGTAGTCTCACGCTGGTTAGTGATGCCGATGCCGGCGATGCTGGAAACCGGGATGCCGGCTTTTTGTATGGCCAAGCGTGCTACATCGAGCGATGTTTGAAAAATCTCGTTTGGGTCATGTTCAACCCAGCCGGGCTGGGGGTAAATTTGCCTTGTCTCTGTATCGGCCTCCGCGACAGCTTTGCCATCCGAGTCGAATATAAGGGCCGCGCTCCCGGTAGTCCCCTGGTCAATGGAAAGGATATATTGTCTGGCAGTCATAGTTCACTACATCCGAATTGCAGGTTTTGATTATTCTATCATTTATAATATCGGGTTACTACTGGCGCCCGGCAGATTCTTTATTGAATCAACCCCCCGCGAAACGCGGGATGATATCCAGGCTGTCGCCGTCTTTCAGGTTGTGGTCAGATAACTGCCTGATGTGAACGCGGTTAAGCAGTATGTTGCTGTCGTCACTTATCCTGCGCTTTACTGTAATGCCGCCTTTGATCAGGCGCTGGTGATATTTAGGGCCGTATTCAACCTCCACCTGCTCGAGTGCATCCTCTACCGTGGCCGCCTTGAGCGTGAATCTTTCAATGCCCAGGTACATGCGCCACGGTCCCACAAACCTGATGTTAATTAAAGCCATTTTACAACTGCCTATACTAAAGGTATCTCTTCCATAATACATTCAGCAAAGTCCAGGAAAACCAGCCGGTTGCGGATGGGATTGCCTGTGCCGGTAATTATTTTAACGGCCTCCTGCACCTCCCAGGCTGCTATAATTGCCGGGGTTGCCGCCGGGTTACCGGTGATTGCTTCAACCCCGTATGTGCATTTCTGAGAGGCAGCGCCATAAACAGCCGCAAGCCCCTTATCTCCAGGTAATATCGTCATAATCTGACCGCTGAACCCGGCGATTGCCCCGTGCACAAAGGGTATCTTCATTTTGTCGCAAGCACCGGCTACACTAAGGCGTGTTGCCAGGCTATCCAAACCATCCAGCACCACATCTGCTCCTTTGATAAACCCTTCAATATTATCACAATCCATGAATCTATTGACGGGAGTCACGGCCACAGCCGAGTTAATGCTTTTAACCCTCTGCGCGGCCACCTTAACCTTGGATTTTCGCAGGTCTGCTTCGCTGCAGGTTATCTGCCTGTTGAGATTATTCTCCTCAAACCTGCCGTTATCGATGATAACCAGGTGGCCAATCCCCTGCCTGGCCAGCAATTCAAGCATAGTTGCACCCAGGCCGCCGGCTCCGCAAACAACTACACGGGAACGCAGTAGTTTTAACTGGCCGTCAATGCCGATTGTGCCCATATTGCGGAGGTAGCGCATAGGGATGACGCTTTTTTCCAGGCAACTGATCTCCACATCCAGCGGCAGCAGCCCTGTCTGCGCAGCAATCGAGCGGATGCGCCGGAGGCTGATAACCATCGCCCGCCGTCCGTTGCGCTCCACGCAAGCCTGGCTATACTTTCGGATTAAAGGCCCGGGATCTACAGAGTTCCCCATACCCAGTAATTATACATATAAGTTTGCATTTGTCATTATAAGTCTGCGCCGCGACAGCATCGGGCGGGCGCTCATAAACGAGCCGGGGATACTGATGGCGGACGAGCCGACCGGCAACCTCGATTCTGAGACATCGGAAAAAATCTATGGACTGTTTAGAATGTTGAATAAAAATGGCCTTTCACTGATCATCGTAACGCATAATATGGACCTGGCCGGCCTGGCCAACAGGGTGGTACGCTTAAGGGACGGTAAAATCGCCTTAAATTGAAGTAGCTTGATAGACTAACAGTTTGGTTGGTTTTTGTGGCAAAAGGATCTTCACTCCCTCTGCTACAGGGAGGTGCGTCCCCGTCAGTCAGCCCCCGAAAACCCGCCACCGCCGGGTCCGCCATCCTGCAGTACCGGTATAAGCGGGGGCACATAGTCAGGCTGCACCTGGTAGGCCTGGTAGTATACGGCCGGGCTTAAGGCGTGCACTGACACTGTAACGGCGTCCTGGAACCTGCCCGCCGCGGAAGTGGCCTCCAGTATATACTGGGTGGTGCCGCGCGGCGCTACGGCCCTTGTGCCTGACGCGGCTACACTGCCTATACCGGAGATAGTAACTTTAGTGGCATTGGTGGTGCTCCAGCTAAGCGTGGCCGCGTTTCCCGCCAGTATGCTGGAGGGGCTTATGGCAAACCAGTTAATGGCCGGGGCTAAAGGGGTTGGCGGCAGCACGTGCACTTCCTCCGTGGCCATCACGCTGCCCCCTGAGTTGGTGGCGCTCAGCGTGTAGGTGGTGCTCGATGCCGGTGTTACATTGATGCTTCCCGTCGTCTTTACTATGCCCACAGTGGGGTCGATACGGATGCTGTAAGCTCCCAGGACATTCCAGCTCAGCCTGGTAGACCCGCCCCTATTAATCGTGGACGGTTGAGCCCAGAAGTTATAAACCAGCGGCGGCTGCGTCCCGGCAGAGGTCGGTTGTGGCGAGGGGTTTGTGCTTGTATAAGTGCTTCCCCCTACAGTGACCGTGACAATCGCGGTGTTGGAACCGGCGGCGTTGGTGGCTGTCATCCTGTAGCTCGTGTTGCCGCCCGGGTATATTACGGTGCTGCCCAACGCCCGCGCCACCACACCGATACCCTGGTCTATATCGACGTTGGACGCATTGGTCACACGCCAGCTAAGCGTGGTGCCCCCGCCATATGTCACCGTGGGAGGGTCAGCCGTAAAATTGTTGATAACCGGCTTCTCGCCTGCGGCGGGAAGCCAGGAACAACCTGCCATCGTCAGCAGGATCAATGCCAGGGCCGAAAACACTTGCAGCATTCTCATGATTTAACTCCTGAATTAATCACAACGATTTCCTCTGAATATTGCTTACCCGCCTGCATAAATCAGCCGGCTGACGTCCATATATTATCCCGGCGGCCGGCACATTGAAATAGTACTATTAGGCTATTAAAATGATGCTGAACGGCTAACTTACAGGAAAATGGCCTGCCGTTTATAACCTGTCTTTGCGAGGAGCTGCAGGCGACGAAGCAATCTCATGGCCTTGCGCCGTCCTCCTCGGCGGTGAGATTGCCACGCCCTGCGGGCTCGCAACGGCCTCAGACCGGCGCCGCGGCAGCGAACAAATGGCTGCCGCATGGTCTTGCACAGAAATAAAACAGTAACAAATAGCGCTCGTTTGTTGCTTAAACAATCCCCTGATTGTATTATAAGCTGATTAAACAGTGGAAGGAGGTTGCATGTTACCTGAATTAGGCAAATTGGACCGGGCCACCTTTGATAAATTAATACTGTCACGGTTAGGCAAGAAAGACAGTTCTGTATTTATCGGGCCTCAGCACGGGGTTGACGCCGCGGTGATTGATTTACCGGGTGGTGATGTGATGGTAATTGCCGAGGACCCGACCTTCGGGATGCCGGTGATAATGCCTTACTTTGGCTGGGCGATCGTCCATATCTGTGCCAGCGATGTGGCAGTGTTGGGCGTTAAGCCCAGGTATATGACCATCTGCCTGATGTTCCCGCCCGGAACTACTGAAGAGGTGGTGGACGCCGTCTGGAAACAGGTTGACCAGGAGTGCAAGAAGCTGGACATCGCCATTATCGGCGGGCACACGGGCATTTATCCAGGTATGGCATTCCCTCTCAACGGCGGCTGTACTGTGATGGGCATAGGCAAGAAAAGCCAGCTCACGCCGGCTTCCCATGCAAAAGTGGGCGACCGGGTTCTGATGACCAAGGGCCCGGCCATTGAAGCGGTCGGACTGTTAGCCTGCCAGGCCGAGGCGTCGCTTAAGAAAAAGCTGGGCAACGAGACTGTTGAGAAAGCCAAGAAGTATTTGCTGCAGATGACAGTGGTTGAGGATGCGCTGACGGCGGCGCCGCTGGCCCATGCCATGCATGATGCAACTGAAGGCGGCCTGCTGAACGGCGTTTTCGAGGTCGCCGCAGCTTCAAAAACAGGGGTGACTATTTATGAAGATAAAATCGTCATCCCCGATGAGATAGCCGCGGTCTGCAGGTCATTCAATATCGACCCGTTGATCTCCATAAGCGAGGGCACGCTGGTTATCACGGCCGCGCCGGAGAACGCAGCTAAAATAATTAACGAGCTTAAAAAGAAAAACATCGATGCCCGTGATATCGGTGAAATCACTAAAGGCGATAAGCTGTTTATTAAGAAAAGTGGTGATAAGGCCGTGCTGGAACCGGTATTAGTAGACCCGTTCTGGCCGGCCTTTTTCAGCGCGGCGGAGGGGTGAGGGTTGAATAAAAGGGATACCGCCGAAAAAATACTGGGGAACCTTGCGCAGGCTATCAATACGTTACAGGGCTGCCGGGAATTTTCGCTGCTGATGCCGGAGGTCAGGGTCAATGTAGTGTATGCGTTGCCCGGCGCCAAGAGCGGCAGGGAGGTCGCTGCCGTAGACGGCAGGATAACAGTGGTCAGGGGTTATCCATTTGCCTCCGGCTCAGCGGCCTGGGGTGCCTCTGATCACATGGCCAGGCTGATTATTGAAGCGCGTAAATATAACGCTGGCATCAACGCCGGCATCAATTTCAAATGCGACGCTGAAATTATCAAAGCGGTAAAAATGTATGCTAAGGATAATAAACTCGTATTCGCGTGGATTGACCGCAGCAGGGAACCGGCCGATGTTTCCGCAAAGGACGGCAGTTCGATGCCATGGAAGGTCAGGCAATTGGTTGACCAGAGCGGGCGTTTGCCCGATGTTTTCTATGAGGGTGACGGTTGGGGCAAAGAGCCGCTCTTTGTTATACTTGGAATAGACGCCGTAAGTGTTGTTAAGATGGCCATAGATATAGCAAGAAAATACAAGCGGCAAAAAACGAAGTCCGGCTAACCAGGTACTTTAAATAAAAAAGTTGAGGCGCAAGATGTCCGCTGCTGATGATAATATAGAGTTAGTAAACAAGATACTGCGGCTAAAGGAACAGCGCAACGCCGTTATCCTTGCGCACAACTATCAACGGCCGGAAGTGCAGGATATCGGCGATTTCGTCGGGGATTCGCTGGAATTGAGCCGCAAAGCGGCTGAGACGGACGCCGAGGTTATCGTTTTTTGCGGCGTACATTTTATGGCTGAAACCGCTGCTATTTTGTCGCCCGGCAAAACTGTCTTATTGCCTGACGAGGAATCCGGCTGCCCGATGGCTGACATGGTTACAGCCGATGAATTAATAGATAAGAAGAGGGAACTGCAGGGCGCCAACGTCGTCTGCTATGTTAATTCGTCGGCCGCCGTCAAAGCCGAATCGGATATTTGCTGTACTTCAGCTAACGCCGTGAAGGTTGTCCAGAGCGTGGGGGCTGGAACAATCCTGTTTGTCCCTGACCAGTATTTAGGCCTCTATGTATCTACCCTGGTCAACAGGCCCATGGTGCTCTGGCCCGGATTTTGTCCCACTCACGCAAAGATACAACCTGGAGACATCACAAATCTGAAAGGGAAATACCCGGGTTCCATAGCGCTGGTACATCCGGAGTGCAGGCCCGAGGTCACCGATGTTGCTGACGAGGTGCTCAGCACAGGAGGTATGCTCAGGTTTGCCGGGCAAACCGCCGCTAAAGTGCTGATAATCGCTACAGAAACAGGCCTTTTGCACAGGCTGAAAAAAGAGAACCCGGGCAAGACATTCTTACCTGCGGCGCCTGCGGCCCTATGCCCGAACATGAAAAAGATCACGCTGGAAAAAGTGCTGTGGGCCCTGGAGGATATGAAGCCCGTGATCACGGTGCCCGAAGAAACAAGGCTGCGCGCCAGGTTGGCGGTTGATAAAATGCTGGCTGTTTGATTTTGTGCCGCTAAGCTAATGAGTTAATATTGAAGTGGCGGTATATGATGCGAAAAGTGTATATGGACAACGTGGCAGCGACACCCCTCTGGCCTGAAGTGAGGGAGGCCATGCTGCCTTTTTTGGGCGAAGTTTTCGGTAATCCTCAATCACTGCATGCCTGGGGTGATGGCGCCAGGGATGCGCTTGAGCAGGCACGTGAGCAGGTTGCAGCCTTAATCGGCGGCACGGCCGAAGAGATAATATTTACCTCCAGCGGCACCGAGGCAAATAACATGGCTGTCAAGGGCCTGGCCCGGGCCAAAGCGGACCAGGGAAAGCACATTGTTATCTCGGCAATCGAGCATTTTTCCATAATGAATTCGGCCCGTACCCTGCAGAAAGAGGGTTTTGAAGTCAGCATGGTGCCCGTGGACGGCTTCGGCGTGGTAAGCCCCGATGAAGTGCTAAAGCATGTCAGGAACGATACCGTCCTGGTGTCCATTATGCACGCTAACGGCGAAGTTGGGACTATTGAGCCTGTTGCAGAGATAGCCGGGAGGTTAGGCAGGGACGGCCCGGTGCTGCATACCGATGCTGTAGCCAGCAGCGGCAATATACCCGTGGATGTTAGAGAGCTCGGCGTCCATGCACTCAGCCTGGCGGGTAACCAGTTCAACGGTCCGCGTGGTGGCGCAGCCTTATGGGTCAAGCGTGGTGTCAGGATGCTCCCTCTGATGGATGGCGGCATACAGGAAGGAGGCAGGAGGCCCGGTACGGAAGATGTGCCCGCCATTGTGGGACTGGGAAAAGCCGCAGAGATGGCCGCAACGACGCTTACAGCCAGGATGCAGAAACTAAGCGCCCTGAGACATAGCCTCATTGACGGGGTACTGGGCAAAGTTGAACATTCTATACTGACCGGCCATCCACTGCAGCGTTTGCCCGGGTATGCCAGCTTTTGCATCAAATTCATCGAGGGTGAATCCATCCTCATGCTTCTCAATAGCCACGGCATAGCTGCCGCCAGCGGGTCGGCCTGCACGTCACGTGCACTCAAGGCTTCACATGTGCTGCTGGCCATGGGCGTCGACCACGAGGCAGCCCAGGGTTCCATGCTGTTTACCCTTGGCATCGATACTAACCAGGAGGATGTAGATTACGTCGTGGAGAAATTGCCTCAGGTAGTAGACAGGTTGAGGCAAATGTCCCCGCTATATTCCAAATTCCTTAAAGAACAGAGGGGGTAAGAGAAGATATGCCTGTTTATAGCGAGAAAGTCATGCAGCACTTTATGAACCCGCACAACGTGGGCGAAATAGAGAATGCTGACGGGGTTGGGGAAATCGGCAACCCGGTCTGCGGTGACATGATGACATTTTATATAAAGGTAAAGGACAACCGGCTTGAAGATGTAAAATATAAAACCTTCGGTTGCGGGGCGGCCATTGCTGTTTCAAGCATAGTCAGCGACATGGTCAAAGGCAAAACCCTGGAGGAAGCGCTGACAGTGACCCCGGCCATGGTTGCCAAAGAGCTGGAAGGGCTTCCCAAGAATAAATTGCATTGTTCAAACCTGGGTGCCCAGGCTTTGCGTAAAGCCATCAAGAACTATGCGCTGAGCCATAAAGTAGATATGCCCGGGCTGACCGATACCGAAGAACCGGAGGAGGATGAACATGCCTGCGAAACCTGAAGAAGACAACAAACCCTTGATCTGCCGCTGCTTTTGCCCGTATTGCGAGGTAGAGATAGCTGTCGAAAACGCCGCTTTTTGCCAGGTCTGCAAGGCTAATTTTACACGCTGTTCCCATTGCGGAGCTGTAATCCTGGAGAAAACAGCGGTCAAGTGCCATAGCTGCGGCCAGCCGTTGAGTTAGCAGAGGGAGTTGGCAAGATGCCTGAAAAAGAGAAGATAACACTGATACTTTTTTCCGGGGAAATGGACAAGGCCCTGGCTGCTTTCAATATTGCTATAGGCGGCGCCAGTTCCGGTATGGACGTAACTATATTTTTCACATTCTGGGGCTTGAACGTTATTAAGAAGAATGAAGGAAGCATCAAGAGCAAAGGCGTCATGCGGAATATGCTTAATTTCATGAACCGCGGAGGCGCTGGGAGGCTGCCGCTATCGCAATTCCACATGTTGGGAATGGGCAAATGGATGATGCTAAAGCTTATGAAAGATATCAATTTTCCGCAGGTGGATGAGTTAATTCAAACTGCTAAAGAGCTGGGTGTCAAATTTATCGCCTGTACGACATCTATGGGCATGATGGGTATCGGCAAAGACGCCTTTATCCCCGGGGTCGATAGCTATGCAGGTGTGGCGACATATCTTGCCGAGGCACGCGAAAGCAAGATAAACCTCTTTATATAGGAGAAGGGCCATGAAAGCTGATGTAACGGTTGACTGTGTGGGCCTTTATTGCCCGATGCCGATTGTGAATACTGCCAGGAAGATCAAGCAAATGCAGTCCGGCCAGGTGCTCGAGGTTGTTGCTGATGACGAAGGTATTAAACAGGATATGCCAAATTGGGCTAATATGACCGGCCATGAGTTCCTCGGGATCGAGGAGATTGACGGCAAACTCCACGTATTCGTCAGAAAATCTCAAGGCAGCGTCGTTTAATTGCATTGACCCAGGAGCGTTGATATAATTCCTTACAGTTAAGAGTATATTGAGAATAGATTTAACGGATTAAGAGAGGATTAAGATATGGCTGGAAAGCCTCGTAAGAGCGCCGTACAAAATATAATTAAGAATCTGCTTGAGAGCGAGATTCCTGAGATTCAGAATGCCTCCAAGGAGCTTGCGGAATGGATCAAGCAGCTCGAGCAGCATAGCTTTAAATTGCAGCACTATGCTACCGAAATTGAGACCTGGGCTGCGGAGGAAGAGGAAGTTGACTCCGTCGAGTTAACAGATTTGATAAAAGACCTTGAGTCTACTCTAAGTGACATGCGGCAGGGCAGGCCGCTGAGTGTTTTGAGCACCAAAGAGCCTGATAGCATGGATGAGAAATCACTGCGCAGCTACGGTAGGACGGGCAGGGTGCTGCGGGACTCGCAAGCCATACCGAGGGCCGAAATAAAAGAGTACGATGATAGGGTCCCGCAAAAAAAGATAGAGCAGGCTAAACAGGACGAAAATCAGGTAAAGCCAGAGCCGGCCGGTACACCGCACGATGTGCTGGTTGCTAAAGATAGCCCGAAGGTAAGGGTTAAAGCCGAACTGCCGACAGGTGAGAAGGAAGTCGTGGTGCGCAAGGATGACAAAACCCCTTCTGAAGAAGACGGTACCTTGGTCAGGATTATGACGCCTGAAGGGTTTTTGATAAAGCGGATGCGCCCATAGATAGCTTCCAAGCCCCTGTAGCTCAGTGGATAGAGCAGCGGTTTCCTAAACCGTGTGTCGTGAGTTCGACTCTCACCAGGGGTACATCCTAAACCACCTCCAGTTTCTAACATTTTTCTGAATCATGCCGCATACAACGTATACACCCCTTCATCCTACGGGTTTATATTTTTCTGCAGTGGGCCGGTGGGCGCGGGCATTGGACGGGTGATCCCCTCTTTTGATAAATGAACGTGCCGGTTACTGCATACATTTTACAAAGAGGCTCTTCCAATCCGGCAGGCATAAGAGTACAATATGGCATTCTTATATTATGGAGGTTATCATGAAGCATGTAGTGGCAATCTTGATGTTGTTAATCCTCGTGGTTGGGTGTGCACCTTCCGGCAATACAGCAACCAGCCAACCGCCAACTCCGGTTACAGTTGATAAAAACACACAGGTACCGGCTGTAGACACAAGAGTTAGTGCATTGGAAAATGAATTGGCTAATTGCCAGTCAACTAACATCAAATTACAAAAGCAAATAGACCAATCGGCATCCGCAGGTAATACACCTTCTATTAAAGAACCTGCATCCGGCGATTATGGCTCCTACAATATGAATAGCGATAAGCCAGGCCTGCAATACCCTAATAAATATTTGACCTGGGATATAGCCTTAATGTCCTGTGGTGCTTATGAACGGTGTATGCTGAGCACCGCACTCACAAATAACCACCCGAATTTGACAATCACCGATGTTACTATTAATGGTGTATCTATTGGGACTGAAGAGTCAATTGTTACGATTAATCCTGGCCAGACTTTCAAAGGTACTAAAAGCCTTCCTATGCCAAAGGTTGTGGATTATCAAGTGATCCTGCGTTGGGTATGGAAATAATAGTCGACTGAAAGAAAGTAGCCACACAAGTAACCACCATGACGCCAGGCTTTACCAGCCTTGGCGCCAGTAAATATCACCCCGGTATCGCCTTGACACATTCTTTGATGGAATATTGATTCAAAGTTGATTGTTGTGTATGATACTGCATAGTTTACGGCAGTGGAGTTATATACAAAGACTTAATTTATTTGGGGGTGTGGTCAAATGGCAAAATACATTCTTGCTCACGATGTAGGAACCAGCAATAACAAGGCGGTACTGGTTGATATTGAAGGCGGGGTTCACGGTAAGAGCATCAGCGGCTATGATATCAAGTATCCCAACCCTGGATGGGCGGAACAGGATCCTGATGATTGGTGGAGGGCGATAACCACATCGACAAAGCAGTTACTTGCTCAAACAGGTGTATCTCCTTCGGATATCCTGTGTGTTGCATACTCAACTCAGATGATTGGCATCGTGCCCATGGATGATAGCGGTAATCACTTAAGGCCAGGAATTATCTGGCTGGATAGTCGCGCACCTGACGAGGCTGCCTGGGTCATGAACAAATTCCTCGGTCCATCCGTATTCGCAGCCATAGCGGGTACTTCTATCAGCGGCAAGGACGGCATACCCAAGCTGATATGGCTGAAGCGTCACGAGCCGGAAATATACACGAAGATGAAAAGTTTCCTGGATGTGAACGGTTACCTGACTTACCGGAGCACCGGGGTTATGTCGATGGCCTGGAGCAATGCTTCGGCTTTCGGATTAGACCTCAAGAATAAAACTTGGATGGAAGCTATTTTTAAATACGTGGGATTTGATACTAATAAATTGGCGCCGCTGGTGCGCTCGACTGATAAAGTGGGCGGATTGACCAAACAGGCAGCGGAGCAATTAGGTTTGCTTGAGGGTACACCGGTGATGGGTGGCGCCGGGGATGTAGCCTCGGCCGCTGTAGGTTCCGGCGCCGTCGGTGAGGGAGAAGGACATATCAGTATGGGCACCTCGGCCTGGGTTGGCGTGGTAACGAAAAAAACTCCGACAGGAAAAGACGGCGTGGTAAGCACACAATCAGCCGATCCGGAGAAAGCGCTGCTGCTGGGTCAAATGGAATTGGCAGGGGGTTGTTTGCGCTGGCTGGGTGATGAAACCTGCCGCCTGGAGAAAGCCGATGCATCTATCACCAATATATTCGGATTTATGGATGGAAAGGTTGAAAAGATGCCGGCTGGATCCGATTATTTGATATTTATGCCGTGGATGTATGGTGAAAGAGCTCCGATCGCAGATCCCTATATCCGGGGTGGTTTTCTTAATTTAACTCCTGAGCATACACGTGAACATTTGCTGCGGGCGGTTTATGAAGGGGTGGCATATAATATCCGCTGGATTATTGAAATCATTGAAAAACAATTCAAATTTCCTCTGCCCGAGATACGCGTAATCGGAGGTGGGGGACTGGGACATCCCTGGATGCAGATAATAGCTGATGTAACCGGCAAAAGGATTGCGCCGGTACGCAATCCCCAGGAAGCGGGAGCGGTCGGTGTGGCTATGACTGCCGCTATCGGCCTGGGCATATATAAAGATTTCAATTCATTGAAAAAGGTCGTGGCGGTTGACAGGGTATTTATACCGCAAGATCAAAACAGGGAGGTGTATGATCTCCTCTACTATTCGTATAAAGAACTGTATAAAAACCTGAAAGGGTTCTATAGAAGGCTCAACAAACAAAGGTGTGATCAGGCATAAGCGAGATGTAAGCTAAGCATGCAGCCGGTTCTTTACGCCGCGGTTTTTATGCGGGTCTGCCGATGGAAGGATAACTATATCTTTCTGACAATTCCATTGCTGTTTACAGCGGGAATCGTGTCGTGATCTGAATAGTTATTTGTAAAAAGCTTAATAAAGTGTGATCAATGATAAGAATTAAATAGGAGGAATCAATGAAAACTGACGAAATGTTAAGTCAACCCGTAGCGCTTCCCGATGGCATAGATTATGACGATTACGTCATCGGGACGTATACAATTACCTATCCCGCCTTTCTGCCGGTGCCGAAACTGGCGCCCCTGCTGGCGATTGAGCAGAGCACGGGTACCTGGGTGCCGGTACCGGGAGAAACGCCTGAAGTGCGCAGAAACCATGTTGCTAAAGTAATCGGTGTCTATGAGTTTCCCGATTACGAATTCGAGGTTCCTGCCGGGATACAGGAAAGAAACTGGATGGTTCAAATAGCCTTCCCAGAAGTAAATATCGGGCAGCAAATCCCCATGATGCTTACGGCAGTGGTAGGCAACATTTCCATGGGAGGCAAGATAAAACTGGTAGATATCAGGTTTCCCAAGAAATATGTGGCCGGGTTTAAGGGGCCAAAATTCGGTATTGAGGGCATCAGGAAGTTACTCGGCGTGAAAAAACGTCCACTGTTAAATAATATGGTTAAGCCCTGCACCGGTTATCCACTGGAAGTGGGCGCTGAGCTTTTCAGGCTGGCCGCATTGGGTGGATGTGACATTGTTAAGGATGATGAATTGATAGCTGATGCCTCATTTAACTCGATAGTTGGCCGGGTGAAACGGTATATGCAGATAGAAAAGCAGGTCTATGAGGAGACCGGTGAACGTACACTGTATACCGTTAATATATCCGACAGCGTACCGAAGATTTTTGAAAACGCACGGCGTGCCGTTGAACTTGGTGTGAACGCCCTTATGATCAATTACATAGCAGTCGGCCTGCCTGTCATGCAGGCTATAGCTGAAGACCCCAAGATAAACGTACCGATACTTGCGCATATGGATGTAGCGGGCGCCCTGTATATGTCACCCTACCATGGCTTGAGCTCACACCTGGTTTTGGGGAAATTGCCAAGGTTGGCGGGCGCGGATATAGTAGTCATCCCGGCCCCTTACGGAAAGGCATCGGTAATCTTGGAGAAATTCGATGCGGCGGCCAGGAATCTGACTTACCCGTTGTATAATCTTAAGCCGACCTGGCCAATGGCATCCGGCGGTATAACACCTACCATGGTACCCAAGGTCATGCAGGAATTGGGCAACGATATCGTCATCGGGTCCGGTGGCGGCATACACGCTCATCCCGGTGGCCCGGTGGCCGGAGGCAAGGCCTTCAGGCAGGCTATTGAGGCAACCTTAAAGGGGATCTCTCTGGAAGAATATGCTAAGACGCACAAAGAACTGGCAGTTACGATTAAGGCCTGGGCAGACCCATTTAAGAAAGGCGGCTAAACACAGGGGGGAAGATACCATGAACGAAACACCGCAACAGTATGCCATATCACAGTACCCCGATGTTGACGACATTTACCGCCGCCTGGACGCCCTCGTCCGGCAGCCGATGCGGCCGCTGCGGCGCGACAAGATGCAGGAATATCTCGCTTATTTCGAGACGAAGTGTGTTCGCTCGAAGGCGCTGACAGACCAGGCCAAGCAGTTCATCCCCGGCGGCGTGCAGCACAACCTGGCCTTCAACCACCCGTTCCCGATCGCCATCGAAAAAGCGGATGGGGCTCATCTCTGGGACGCAGACGGAAATAAATACATTGACTTCCTGCAGGCCGGCGGCCCCATCGTGCTGGGAAACAATTACGCCCCGGTGCGCGAAAAAGTCGTGGAAATGCTGCAATCCTGCGGACCGGTGACCGGCCTGTTTCACGAATATGAACTTAAGCTGGCGGAACTGGTCAACCGCTTCATGCCGGCCGTGGAGATGTTCCGCATGTTGGGTTCCGGCACCGAGGCTGTGATGGCGGCCATCCGCGGCGCCCGCACATTCACCAAAAAGAAGAAGGTCATCAAGGCCGGCGGGGCCTACCACGGCTGGAGCGATTCGATGGTCTACGGGATGCACATCCCCGGCACGGGAAGGATGGAGGCCAAGGGCATCCCGGGCGGCGCCAGCTCCAACACCCAGGAGTTCTATCCGAACGACCTGGGCGCTCTGAAACGTAAACTCATCTTCAACCGTTTGAGCGGCGGGACGGCAGCGGTCATCGTTGAGCCGGTCGGGCCTGAAAGCGGCACGCGCCCGGTGCCATTTGAATTTAACCGGAAGGTGCGCCAACTGTGCGACGAGTTCGGCGCGCTGCTCATCTTCGATGAAGTCGTGACCGGCTTCCGGCTCGGCATGGGCGGGGCACAGGGCTACTTTGGCATCAAACCCGACCTGACAATTTTCGGCAAGTGCATCACCGGCGGCTACCCGATGGCTGGTGGGGTGGGAGGTAGCGCCGAAGTCATGCGGTGTTTCGCCGCCGGCATCGGCGGTGGTACGGGCGAACGCGCCTACATCGGCGGGACGCTTTCAGCCAACCCGCTCTCGTGCGTGGCGGGCTACTACGCCCTGCTCGAAATGGAGCGGACCAACGCCCCGGTCATCGCGGGGAAGGCCGGCGACAGGCTCACTAAAGGCTTGCAGAAAATCATCGAAGGCCATAAATTGCCGTTCGTGGCTTACAACCAGGGTTCCATCGTCCATTTGGAAACTTCCGGCGTAATGCTGCTGGATTTCAAAAATCCACTGCGCCTGTTAAAGGAAATGAAACCTCGTAAGCACATGATTGAGGAGATGGGCGCGGCCTACATGGCCAATGGGCTGATCACGCTGGCCGGTTCGCGCATGTACACCAGCATGGCCGACACCGATGCGGTAATTGATGAGGCGTTGGGCAAATTCGAAACGGTGCTTTCCAGTATGGAAGGGTTGTAGGGCCCGGCCCCTGTTGCCGGGGCCCGTTTCCCGCAGCGTGCCTCTTTGACCAGGACAGCATCCGGGCGCTGAGAAACCTCAAGTAGCTGTCCCTGGGAATCAGCGCATATTTATTTCGGCACGTGTAGAATGCGTTGCTTTCATATCCCGCAGTAACAAACTAAAAACAGCTATCCCGAAGGAGTCAGCGAGTATCATAGGCATGGCTATGATGCTTACGAGGTTCAGTGTAGCTGTAAAAGGTTTAGCTATAAGAAGCAGCAGGCCCATATCAGCTATTTCCATGATAAAGGCAAATAGAGTCGGTTTCCAGACTCCAATGTTGCCCTTCCACAGCATCAGCAAAAGACCGCCGGCCAGGCCGCTTAGTATTGTGCCCAGGGCGCAGGGAAAGGCAGTAAACCCACCCATGAAATAGCGGTGTACTCCACCAATTAATCCGGCGCCCAGCCCGGCCCAGGGTCCACCCAGCAGGCCGCCCAGCATGGGTCCCAGATTTCTTATGTTGGCAATTGCCCCTGTCGTTTGCACACCGCTGTAGGTACCATAGATGGAAAGGATGCCGAATACTGCTGCGAGCACTAACTGGTCAGCCCAATTCATTTTATGGTCAAGCATGCGCTTGAAGAATTTGATGTGGAATATCAACATGAACAGAACCAACATTAAGCATGCCCTCTCTATGAGAGCCCACAGGATACCGAAAATTGACAAATCCATAGCAACTCCTTAGCGGATATGATTTTATCAGGGGATATTATATACCCCCAGCCAGCACCACTCCAAAAATTTGCGCAGTAACATCTAAGGCCCTTTTTATGGATTTTTATACCACCATGCAGTATCGGGGTAAGCATTTTTACTTAGCTTGCATTAGTTAGTTATGTGCTTTTGCGCATAATTAAATTAGGCGTGATGGCGGATGGCGTGCAGCGCATCGCATGGTAAATTTAGAGTGTAAAAGGAAATCAGGACATGAAAATAACCAGGGAGGCCATAAAATGTCAGAAATAATTGTTAAAACGAGAAAAATTAACGGCGCAGAGGGTATTGCCAGGCTCAATTTCTGGGAAGACAAAGTTTCTTGCTGGGAAAGCTGCCATTGCCCTGAGATGATCCAGGCGGAGTGCCCGGCGGCCAGGTACCAGTTTTTACCCTGCTGGGAGATTGAAGGAACCTATTGCAAACTGGATGATCGTGGTGCTACCGGCAAAGACACAAGTGTTTGCCAGGTGTGCCAGGTGTATAAAAAGTATGCAAACGGCGAACCGATCAAATTAAAGCTGTTTGGACGCGGTTTGGATGCCGGGCTCAAATCACTGGAAAAAATTGCCCGGTAACTAAAAGAAAACGCACAAAGAAAAAAAGGGCTGGCCTTAAGGCCAGTCCTTTTGATTTGGGTAATGGGAGTGAAGGCTCTGACAAAGTTAATAGGTTAAGGTTAAGCTTGCGTTTTCAATTGGTATACTGGTTAGGTCGTTGACAGCCGCGTGACACAGGGATATTATCGCGACATAGAGCGATAACGGAGAAGGGCGCCTGGTTGCCAATTGAAATGGGCAATCCCGGTTTAATAAAGTTAATGATGGTAAAGAGTTGACGGGAACAAATCAAGTAATTCGTTTGACACACACGTCTGACCCCATTATCATATTCATGCAATCGGAATTACCATTCCGTAGTTAAAGAAGGTGAATTAACATGGCGGGCAATGGAAAAAAACAAATAGAGTTCCAGGTTGAGATCATAGTAGAGCCGGATGGTGATGAATACCACGCCTGTTGTCCTGCGCTTAAAGGCCTTCATACGTGTGGTGAAACTGTTGACGAAGCCTTAAGCAATGCACGTGATGCCGCTACCGCATATATAGAATCGCTCATAAAGCACGGCGACCCAATCCCGGTTGGTGTAGTAATAGATGGGGCCCCTGCAGGTTTGAAGAAACCAGGCCGGGGTAAGGCATCTTCCCGCAGCTTTAAAGAGGATTTGACGGTAGTTACCGCGTGAAATTCCCCAAACTTATCTGGGACCAGCTTAAAAATCTTTCAGCGGATGAACTTATTGCCGCATTATTGAAGGATGACTGGGAACCGGATACTAAAGCGGGTTCTCAACGTATCTATAAGCATCCTGACGGCCGGCGAGCTTCTGTTCATTACCATGCTGGCAAAACCTTTGGCCCTAACCTCCTGAAATCCCTATTTGATGATATCGGATGGTCTATCAAAGATCTACGTCGTTTGAAGCTTCTAAAATAACTGACGCCTGTAAAGGGTTGATGGGGGTCAAACTGAATGGGTGCTAATTATCTCGTGTAGCTTGATAAAGCTTGACAATTGATAGGTTCTGCATTGGATCAGGAAAAAAGTTTTTCCAATTCGTCCAGAACTTCATGTTACTAAGGGGGATTTTAGTATCGGGGTGGTCGGATTTGAACCGACGACCACCTGAACCCCATTTACGCATACGAAATTATTCTACTGATTTTGTAGCTAATTTCATAATTAACGATTCATTCTGATATCCCTTATTACGATCGGCCTGACCCCTGGTGTTGGCCCATGTTGAAAAATCCGTTAGCAAACCGTTAGCAAAAATGCCAGGTAGAAATCAGCTATAAAATATTTCCTACTATATATATGGAGATTGATCCGGAAAACGACGTTATTAGCGGCGGTCCCGGCGGTCGGAACACC
>CAIYTC010000067.1 GCA_903929005.1 uncultured Dehalococcoidia bacterium
CAACTGGTCGTTAACGTAGACATGCGGTAAGGGTGTACTGCCGCTATTCTTGACAACCAGGGTGAAGGTGACGTTGGTGCTCGGTGAGCCGAAGGTCGGATCAGCTGTCTTGGTGACTGTGATCTTTGGCTCACGAGCTTCCACTGTTGCGGTCGTGTTATTTGTGACATTGTTGCCGTGCTCAGGCTTGCCCACCACATCTACGTTGTTAGTGAGGGTCTGGATCCCTGAAACTGGGCCGTCGATGTGGGCCACGATCTCAAGCGATTTGCTGGCGGATGCAGACAGCGGACCGATATCGGACCAGTAGACGTTCTGGCCGACGTTGTGGCCACCAGATGAAGAGGAGCGGTAGCTCATGCCCAAAGGCAACTGGTCGTTAACGTAGACATGCGGTAAGGGTGTACTGCCGCTATTCTTGACGACCAGAGTGAAGGTCACGTTGGTGCTCGGTGAGCCGAATGTCGGATCGGCAGTCTTGGTGACTGTGATCTTGGGCTCACGGACCTCTACATTTGTGGTAGTATTATTCGTGACATTGTTACCGTGTTCCGGTTTGCCTGCTACATCCACACGGTTGGTGAGGGTCTGGATTCCTGAAACCGGGCCGTCAATGTGAGCTACGATCTGCAACGGTTTGCTGGCATCGACATCAAGCGAGCCGATGTTCGACCAGTTGATGTAGCGACCGTTATTCACGCCTCCTTCTGATGAGACATAGCTCATGCCTTCAGGAAGAGTATCGGAGACAAAGACACTGGTCAGTTTGGTCTTGCCGGTGTTCTTGACGGTCAGGGTGAAAGCTACATTGGTGCTGGGTGAGCCGAAGGTTGGGTTGGCGGTCTTGGTCACAATTACATTCGATACCCAAACAGTCGCATTATCCGTGGCCTCGCAGCCCTTGCTATCAGTGACGTTAACTGTGTATTTTGTAGTGACGAGAGGCGAAGCTATTGGATTGGAGGCTGAAGCATTATCCAGGCTGGCGGCCGGAGACCAGACATAGGTATAAGGAGGATAGCCATCATAAGCCGTCGGACTTCCTCCAATCGGCACAGAATCTCCGGCTGGTATGTATTTATCCAGACCTGCCTGCACATAGAGAGGGGATGGCACTTCAATCCTTTTGTTGACAGTGCCGGCATTATTATTTGCATCTGTTACCGTCAAAATTACATTATAGATTCCTTCACTTGCATACTGATGTGTGACCGTTTGACCGATTCCGATGCTGTTGTCGCCAAAATCCCAGGAAAAGGCATAAGGAGCGGTTCCTTCGCTGGCGCTAGCACTAAAATAAATATTCCGATAGCATTGGCTCTCATTGGTGAAATTGATGTCCAGAAGAGTTACATCATCGTCATCATCGTCGTCCACCGGCGACCCAGCCAGGTCGATGCCGATCACATTTACAAAGTTGGTTACTTCTCCATATTCATCCCCGTTGACCTGAGACGCCAGGGTTACAGGCACAGAGTCGCCATCGAGCAGATCGCCCAGTTCCCAGGTTATCGTCGTCGTTCCATTGATGTTCGGAACGACGTTAATAGGCTGGGGATCTGTACCTGCATCATAATAGGAAAGGCCTTTGGGCAGCAGATCTGTTGCCACAATATCTGTAAGCATGCTGTCGCCATTATTTGTAACGGTCATCTCGAAATAGATGATATTTCCCAAAGCCCCGGAATGAGGGGCTCTGGACGTCTTATCGACGGTAATATTCGGCTTGATTATTAGCATGTTGACAAAATCGCTAACCTTGCTTGTGCCTTTACAGCTAGTGGCATTGGCTTCGGCACTGTTATAGAATACGGAATAATCTGCCTCAGCTATTTGCTTTTCAATGGTGCCGTTAGCAAAATGTCCAGGAGCAAGATCAGTTACATCGAGGGTGATGGTGCCCAGAGGGACATCCACTACATGGACGCCATGAACGGTAATGCCTCCGGTATTTTTAACACTGTAGTTGTAGGTTACTCTATCGCCGATATGAGCGTAGCTGAAGGGGTTAGAGGAAGAGCTTTTGTCCAGGAAAATAGCTGTTGGTGCTGAAATTATCACAGATTGGGATCTAGTAGGAGAGTTATATGTACTTCCGCTCCAGGTTCCATTGGCGTTGGCAGTGTTCCCCAGACTGGAGAGCCGGCAGCAGTCCGTTTCCGTAACGGTATAATTATCGCGGACAAGTATGGGTATGCCGGGAGAAACTGTGCCAATAACAAACACGGCATTGCTGCCGGAAGGTGCAGGATAGGTCCTCACATCATATAGCTTAACATTTTGGGCAGCATCAGCGCCTGTATTTGAGATTGTATAAGTATAATGAACCACCGTCCCTTCATGAGCAGCCAGGCCGTCATCAGTTGTTGCTTTCTTTTCCAAGCCTAATCTAGGAGCAGCCGAGGCGGAGATCGTCAAGGATGAAATAATTAATAGAAACAAACTTATAAATACAAATATGCGAGTTTTCCCATCAGATTTGTTTATTTTCATGAGCACATCAACCCTTTAGATCCATTTTTAACAAATTGTTTAAGGCTGTGATATAAAATATTACAGATCACGCTGCTCCTGCTCCTACATCAACCACCAATGTCGAATTTGCTACAAGAATACGTCCCGAGGGGTCAAGTGCCCTAACCTCAGTCGTCCGCAAGAATGGTCCTGGCAAATGCTTATCCTCTATCCTCAATATCTCTTTTGCGCCGGCTATTTGGCCGGGCGAGAGCCTGGACACATTAAGTTGCAATGCGCCCACCTCTTTTGCCACGAGGGACAGATTTATCAAAGTAAAGTTGCTCCGGTTTTTGATTTGATAGGAGATATTGAGCATATTTCCAGGGCTAATTAAATTAGAGGAAGGAATTATCACGAGCGACAATTCCTCAGGCGTTAGGCCTGCTACCTCAAGAGAGGCCTCCTCACCGCCCAAAGCGGACATACCAAAGACTATAAATATTGAAAAAGAGATACAAGCTAAAAAAAAACAAATATGATGATAACGAGAATGGACTCCATGCTACAGCATTTCTTGAAGCTTCCGCTTTAGGGTTCCCTAGAATATTAATAAATCATCCCTCCCAAATAGATCTACTCATCACCAGTAGAGCTAGTTTTAGAACTATATGAGATACCTCCATTAAAAAGGATTCGGTAGTTATTTGGGTAGCACCCACTGCACAAAAGCATATCATCAATGAGGACGGTAATCGAAATATAATCACATTTTCTGCATAAGTAAATAAAAAATATCAAAACGAAAAAAAAAATAGAGGTTACTTTACCTCACAATCTTCTCTATCCTCTCCAGTGCCTGATTAATGCGATTTTGCGATGTAGCATAAGAGAGCCGGACATAATTTATGCCGCCTGGCCCGAAGGCAGACCCGGGCGTGGCCGCGATGAGGCCATCTTTAAGCAGCTTATCGGTGAATGCATCCCCTCCGCCTAAACAGGACACATCCGGGAAGACGTAGAAGGCGCCTCCCGGCAAGCTGCAGGGTATTCCTAAATCCTTCAGGCCATTGACCAGCAAATCCCGACGCGCCTGAAACTCGGTCACCATGGATGCAATCCCATCTTGCGGCGCTTGCATTGCCGCCACGCCGGCCCG
>CAIYTC010000068.1 GCA_903929005.1 uncultured Dehalococcoidia bacterium
CAGCACCACGTCGTTGAGGACGTGGCTATCACGCTGGGGCGCGCCTTCAACCAGGCGCTGGGCGACAAGCAGGGCATCGTCCGCATGGCCCATGCCGTCGTGCCCATGGACGAAGCCGTGGCGCTGGTAGCGCTGGACATCTCCGGCCGCGGACATGCCGTCATCGAGACATCCATCAAGGAAGCCGTGATATCCGAGATGCACTCCGACCTGGTGCACCATTTCTTCGTCTCCTTCGCCCAGGAGGCGCGCATTAATATCCACGCCTGGGTACTGAGCGGCAAAAACGACCACCACAAGGCTGAAGCCCTCTTCAAAGCCCTGGCGCGCGCGCTCGACCAGGCCACCCGCCTCGACCCGCGTATAACCGGCAGTGTCCCCAGCACCAAGGACAGCATCGATTAATCCACCATTACGAGACTCGAGTTAACACCAGGAGAATATCATGGATTTCGATACGTTCGATAATATCAAGGGATACACATTTTCCTCCGATAGAGAACTCGATACGCTGTCCTGGTTAAGTATACCCGTACAAGCAGCCACCTCAATAGACCAGGACGGCGTGTGGTACCGTGTCACTCCTCAAACAGGTAAAATCACAGGCATTGAAATAGAAGACTTTGAGAGCGTATTCCTGAAAAAGCATCCTGAACTGGAACCGTCCTGGAAACAGGTAAGAAAGACCATAATCAAGGATAAAGCTGACGCTTCGACCATAACCTTCGGAAGTATATTGTTCTCTTTTCTGCAAAACGGGATTGGCAGCCATCATAAATTCGAACACAGTTAAATTCGATAAACATCCCCCCGGGACATTACCCGGTAAATGGGCTACGTGGCTGATTTCAAGCCGATACACGACTTTTCAACTCTTTCGACCTGGCAAGATGTTCTTCAAAAGGCATTGCCGGCTCACCGTTTAGCTCAGCGCGGAGCAACTCGACGGCATCGGAGAGGTCCTCCAGGCGTCCGACCATGTCATTATAGCGGTCAATTCCGATGATAACCGCCTTCACCCTGCTACCGGAGATTATTAAATATGGTTCCCCGCCGGCGTAAACCTCCTCAACAAGCTGGGTTAGTTTTGGCCTGGCCTCAGCCATCCCGATTGACTTTATCTTACCCATGATAGCCCTCCTTAATGTTTATGTTAACATAGTCGTTAATCTCTGTAAAGAATGCGCTGGCGGTACCGTACAGTAACATGGCGGGGGCGACAGGCTTGACATATACCTGGCAGGGGAATATCATCCTGACCGGGACTAATGAGGAATGATGGTTGTTTGGCCACAGGTCGAAATAGTAAATCCTGAATTAATACTGTTATAGGAGGAGAAAATATGGCAAAGGTAGTTGTCCTGGGGGGCTGCGGGACAGTGGGCAGCATAGCTGTCAGAACATTGGCGCGCAACAATGAGTTTTCCGAGGTCGTTATCGGCGATTTTAACATCGACCGGGCAAAGCTTCTGGAAAAAGAAATCAATTCGAAGAAGGTTACGTCTTTAAAATTCGATGCTTTTGATAAAAAGAGCATCATGCAGGCCATAAAGGGGGCCGACGTCGTCCTGAATTGCGTGGGCCCCTTTTACAGCACCGTTAAAAATATCCTTAAAACTGTCGCCGAGGCGGGCATCAACTACGTTGATGTTTGCGACGACGTTGACGTCACCATCGAACTTTTCGAAATGGACGGGGAGGTTAAATCAAAGGGGATAACTGCCCTGATCGGCATGGGCAACTCGCCCGGCGTAACCAATATCATGGGCAAGCTCGCCCATGACAGCCTGCTTGACGAGACTGATTCGGTTGACATCTTCCACGCCCACGGAGGCGAAAAAGTTGAGGGCGCCGGGGTCATCGGCCACCGCTTTCATTGCATGTCGATCGATATACCGATGTTCCTGGATGGCAAGCTGCAATACGTGAAATATTTCGAGAAGGAAGGGATAGCGCTCAGGGAGACCTTCGAATTCCCCATCCTGGGCAAGGTGCCGCTCTATCCCTATCCCCACCCCGAGCAGATCACCATGCCGAAATATTTAAAGCTGAAAAGGGTCACCAATAAGGGCTCTGTCATCCCCAACGAGTATTACGACCTGACACGCGATATGTGCATGCTCGGCCTCGGCTCAAGGGAGCCGGTCAAGGTGAACGGCAGGGACGTAGTGCCTTATGACTTCGCCGTTGCCTATATCCTCAGGGAAAGGGAGCGTATCTTAAAGGAAACCAACTTCGGAGCGCAGCGTGGTTGCGCATCTGTAGTGGTCAAGGGTAAAAAGGACGGAAAATACAAGGAGTTCCGCTTCCATATGGCCTCCCAAAGCCAGGCTCTGGGAGAAGGCACGGGGATACCTGCCGCTATGGGCGCCATCCTGATGAACAGGGGCAGGGTGCTCGGCAAAGGGATTATGCCGCCGGAGGCCTGCGTGAATCCGCAAGAGCTCCTGTCACTCCTGCCTGAAGTGATGACGCTGGACAAACAGAAGGAGGGCGGCAAATCCTTCGGCGGCTTTATCGTGGAAGCCGTTGACGAACAGGGCAATATCAGCAAGTTCGATATTTGATTATGAGCACTGAGACTGACGGCTATATCCTGGCATTCGACCACGGCACTTCCGGGTTCAAGACCGCTATCGTCACCCTGCATGGCCGGATAGTCGACCACCAGTTCGAGCCGACGTCGGTGATAAATATCCCCGGCGGGGGTTCGGAGCAAGACCCCGATGACTGGTGGAGGGCGCTTTTAACATCGGCAAAGATACTGCTGAGCAGGCAAAGTTCAATAGCCGGGCAAATCGAGGCGGTTTGCGTATCCAGCACCTTCTCCACCACCGTGCCGGTTGACCGGGCAGCCAATCACCTCATGAATGCCCTGACCTGGATGGATTCCAGGGGGGCGCAATATATCAAGAAGGTGATGTCAGGGTTTCCGCTGGTCGAGGGATACGGACTGGCCAATGTGCTGAAATGGATCTCAATCACAGGGGGAGGACCCTCCCTCTCAGGCAAGGACGACATAGCCCATGTCCTTTACCTTAAAAACGAGTTGCCGCGCATCTACGAAAAAACTTATAAATTCCTGGGCAGCAAGGACTACCTAAACCTCCGCCTCACAGGCGAGTTTGCCGCGACCTTTGACTCGATCATGCTTTTCTGGGTCACGGATACCAGGAATATAAACGATATAAGGTATAGCGACAGCCTGATAAAAAAATTCGGCGCGGACAGGGATAAACTGCCCGGCCTGATAAAATCTACAGACACTATCGGCAGGCTAAAACCCAATGTTGCCGCGGAGCTGGGATTGAAAAGCGGCGTGAAGGTGATCGCGGGATCGCCGGACCACCAGTCCGCCCTGGTGGGTTCAGGCGCGGTAAGGGACTTCGAGGGGCACCTCTATGTCGGCACATCTTCATGGATCGAGTGCATCACACCTTTCAAAAAGACGGATATGTTCCACAATATCGCCACCCTGCCGACGGCGATAGCGGGCAAGTACCAGTGCATCAATGAGCAGGATATCGCGGGCGGGTCACTCTCTTACCTGTTAAAAAACATCATATATTATGAAAACAGGCTGCGCAAGGGCAGCCCGCCTGAGGACTCCTACAGGAAAATGGACGAGATAGCAGCGGCCGTGCCCGCCGGCTCAGGCAGGCTTATCGTGACCCCCTGGTTCAACGGCGAGCGGAGCCCGGTTGACAGCAAGACACTGCGCGGCGGGCTTTTCAACGTTTCGCTGACCACCAACACCGACCACATAGTCAGGGCATTTTTCGAGGGCGTTGCTTACAACACGGCGTGGAACCTTAAATACGTTGAAAAATTCATTGGCAGGCGCATGCAGGATATCAGCATCATCGGCGGCGGGGCACAGTCCGATGTATGGTGCCAAATCTTCGCCGACGTGCTGGACCGCAATATCAAAAAGGTCATGCAGCCGATACACGCCAACGCGCGGGGCGCCGCCTTCATCGCCTCCCGCGGCCTGGGGCATATCAGCTTTGATGATATCCCAAACTTAATTAAATATGACCGGGTATTTCAGCCTGATCCTGCCAACAGGGGCATTTATACCGAGCTCATGGGTGAATTCCTGAATATCTATAAAAACAACAGGAAGATGTATGACCGGCTGAACAGAGACAGAGTTTGAACACGGCCAATCATTGTTCAAAAATGATTTGAGCTGATGGAGGCAGGAATGAAGAGGCGATGTATCTGTTCTTAATGGTTTATCAAAATTTAAATATTGGCGCCTGTTATTAAATAGAGCAGAAGGGGAGTAAATCTTTCCTTGACAATCAGGGCATATAGACATAAGATAGCCTTAGTAGTAATTTCTGGAAATTCGGGAAAGAGGTTTCGGTAGTGGAACCACGCATAGGTTTTTGCACCAATCCGGATGGTTTTCGTATTGCTTACGCAACCCTTGGACATGGTCCTGCGCTGTTGATACCCCCGGCCTATTTTCATATTCTATCTTCAATCGATCTACTTCCGGGACTTCGCAATTTTCTTGACAGCATTGCACGTTATCACACTGTCGTGATCTATGACCAGCGGGGAGCCGGGTTATCTGACCGCAACCGGACTATCTTTACTCTGGAGTCAGAGCTTCAGGACCTGGAAACGGTTATTGACCATCTCAAGCTTGACCGCATAGTACTTGAAGGCATGTCAATGTCCGGTCCAATCACTATCGCTTATACAGCCAGACATCCAGAGCGTGTTTCCCATCTTATCCTTTATGGGACTTATGCAAATTACGGCAAACTTGTACCAAAGGAACTCAAGGAATCGATATCATCACTTTTACACAGTCATCCCTGGCTTGGTATGCGGACTCTAGCGAGTTTTGTTGTCGGGAATGATAGTGCATACACCGAGTTAATTTCCGTAGCGCAGGCCGAAAACGTCTCACCTGAGAATGCTGCTCATTTCATGGAAATGCTCTTTGAGCTTGACGTTGTCCGCCTTTGCCCCGGCATTAAGACCCCGACACTTATTGTGCACCGCAAGGGAGATCAACTTATTGATTTCAAAGCTGGTCTGGAATTGGCATCCTTAATACCGAACGCCCGTTTTATTCCGCTAGAAGGTAGTATGCACATGGCCTGCTTTGGAGATACAGAATCAGTGCTACACAATACATTCGAATTCCTTAACGACCCGGTTACCGACGACAAAGCTGCGAAAGCCACACGTCCGGCAACGAAAAAATCGGGCCACGATGTATTTATCAGCTTTGCATTTGAGGATAGGGAGTCTGCTGCTAAAATCTATGCCCACTTGAAGGGCAGCGGCATATGCCCATTCTGGTGCGAGGAGATAACCGCAGGTGGGGATTATCCGCAATTACTGGGAGAAGCGATCAGGAATAGCAAATCGTTTTTATTGGTGTTATCCGATTCTTCAGATAATTCAGCCTCCGTTAGAAAAGAAACCACCATAGCCCACAACAATAAAAAACCTATTATACCTGTACGTATTAAGAACGTATTGCCGAAAAACCTGGAGTATTTGATCGCAAACAGTCTCTTTTACGATGCTTTCCCACAACCTCTTGAGCAACATCTACCCAGGCTGACAAACGACATCAAGAAGATCATTAGTAGTAAAGTCGATAAAAAAGAGAAGATCAAATAACAAATCCGGAATTATCTGATGAACAATATCTTTTATCCACCCACAGCAGCCTTGTGGCGATATCGATATGTCAGCGTGGACGAAAAGCATAGAATAAACACTGAATACTCAAATGCTTGTAAAGGCAACCTTCATCAGCAAAACGGGCACCTGGTAGGCGCGAAGCCGCGCTGGCCCTGATGTAAATCTTCCCGTAAACTGGGCACCGGGATGCCGGGGAGCAAATGGTGAAACCAGTCACGTTGGGTCGGTTTTATGTTTTTAAAAGGGGTAGTAAGCCCTGGAATTAGAGAAAAAGGGGGTGTGATGCCTGTGCCAAACCAAGGCCAGCTTCTTTGTTTACAGGTATCTCGGGGGTTGGCTGATTTTAATTAAATACCTGATTTTTTTCAGTAAAATATGGATAGATAGTGACTATGAAAAGAGGAGGAAAAACATGATTGGTAGCAAAGTTAGCTATGCACTGGTGACAGGAGCTTCCAGTGGGATTGGTCTTGAACTGGCCAGGCTGTTTGCGAAGGATGGTAAGGACATTGTGGTAATTGCCAGAAGCAAAGACAAGCTTGAGGAGTTGAAGAGAGACCTGGAGAAGGAATATGGGATGAAGGTGAAGGTCCTGGTCAAGGATTTGGCTGACCCCAGATCACCGCAGGAGATATTCAGCGAACTGGAAAAGGAAGGCGTCGACGTAGATGTGCTGGTCAACAATGCCGGTTATGCAGTCTATGGCGTGTTCTCCGGCACAGACTGGCAGCAAGAGGCCGAAATGATTCAGGTGAATATCGTTGCATTGACCCAGTTGACCAAGCTATTCCTCAAGAAGATGCTGGAGAAGAAGTCAGGGAAGATATTGAACATCTCCTCAGTCTTAGGATTAATACCTTCTTCATGGTTCTCTGTGTATAGTGGTACTAAACACTATGTGCTGGGTTTCTCTAACGCAATCGCCGCTGCACTGAAGGGAACGGGAGTCAGTGTGACCTGCTTTTGTCCCACCGCGACGAAAACACTGTTCTTCAAAAGGGCAAATGCAGAAAACAGCATAAGTCTCAAGCGTGGAGCCCTGGTAATGGATGGCGCCACTGCTGCCAGACTCGCTTATCGGGCGTTAGAAAAGGGCAAAACAACTGCTATTGCCGGCCTGTTAGTGAGCCTTATGACGTCTATTTCGGTTAGGCTAATGCCAAGAAATCTGGCCTGCTCCGTTATGAGCTCGCTCGGGCAACCCGAGAATCGGTGATAACTGGAGACAGACAGCTATTAAAGAATAGCCCACGGCAGTATTCGGAACAATCGAGTGCGTAACAATTTTCAATTTATCCACCGAGTGCTAAAGGAAAAATGTGCAAAACATCCCCTTCTCTCAACGTGGCCTGCTTCAGGTTGCGAAGATTGATACCGTTGAGCAAGACAATCGAATTGTCCTGAATTTTCCCATCCATTTTAATCCCCTGCGTTTGGAGCTTTCCCCGCAGTTGGGATGCAAACCTCGCTTCCACTTGAGTCAAAATGTCGTCTAAACTATCTGCCTGCAGGGAGAGACGGTCAAAGCCCAGATAAAGATTCCAGAGGCCATAGAATCTTACCGTAATAGACATCATCAATATAGTTCCTCCATGCGATCCAAAGAAAGATGATCCCAAAAAAGCTCAGTACAAGCTTCGACTTTTCCCGTGAGCAAAGCCATCTTTGCGCGTCCGGCCTAGAACCCGTTAAGCCTGTGGGATACCCTTTCTTTGGTTACCCCCAGTCTATCCGCAATCTCCTGCTCACTCAGTCCCTCTTGTCTCAGCCTGAATATGTCTTTAGTCTGCCTGCCTTTCG
>CAIYTC010000069.1 GCA_903929005.1 uncultured Dehalococcoidia bacterium
AAACACGGGGTAAAGGCAGTAACCCAACACTGGCGAACCTGTATTCAAGAGATTAAACAGCTTGATGATGAGGCTGTTTTAAGGGTGCGCAACGAAACCCTGCGTATTCTCCATCCCGACTTGTGGCACGAAGGACTTGGCAGAGCCTGGAGTTTTGCTGCCGAGAGGGCCAATATGAACATCTGCATCAATCGTCCCGTGATTCAAAGGTGGATCGCCAAATACGAGAGCCAGTGCGATCTTGACAAACCGTTCGCGGGAAGACTGTCAGAGAGCAGAAGCCCTGTTGCAGGTCACGCCGTTCCCTGAGCCTTAAGTGGGCCTTGGTGTTCAATAGACAGAACTTTTACCTTGGCATTTAGCTTGGTCACATAGACTCACGTTCTTCAGATAGCACAACTGTAACAGCAAAGTGTTCATTGGGCAATGGGGTAGAGACTATGATTCAAGAGAGCGCGAGTCACAAGGTGACAATTCGATGAAAGGTGCAGCAGAGAGTCTCGCCACGCATCTGAGTGTGGCCATGCCATAGACTGGCGCTTCTACTTGCTGAGAAGCATACCCAAACTGAAAAGTTTCGTAGCAACGCGAGAAAGGGTCAAGCATAGGTTCACCATACACTCAAAACACTATACAGTTGGCGGGTTCCCAATCTAGGTTGATACCGGATGGTTGTTTTACGTCCCCCAACCCCTATTTCCATCAAACCCGCCTTTCCAGCTATAATGACAGGTGGTAAGAGAAATACATGCTCAGTGTCACCAGCATCTCCAAGTCCTATAACAACCGTGAGCTTTTCAACGGGGTCAGTTTCACCATCGGCATGAGTGACCGCATTGCGGTCATCGGCCGGAATGGTACCGGCAAGACCACTCTTTTCGAAATCATCGCCGGCAACATCACGCCGGATTCCGGCAGTGTATCCCTGCGGCGTGACACCACCATCGGCTACCTTCGCCAGGACATCAGGGCATCGTCTAAACGCACGTTGCTGGAAGATGTTTCTCGCTCATCCGATGCCATCAACAACCTCGCGCATAAAATCAGCCTCCTGCAGAAAGACCTCGCCGAGGAAAAGGACGAGGAAACCGTCGCCGGACTGCTTAAAGAATTGGGCGAGCTTCAGTACCTCTACGAGTCGAAGGGGGGCTACGATTCCGAGCACGAGGCAAAGATTATCCTCTCCGGACTGGGTTTCGCCGAATCAGATTTCGGACGTGCGCTGTCCGAGTTCAGCGGCGGCTGGCAGACACGTATCGAACTGGCTAGGCTCCTTTTCCTTAATCCGGATATCCTGTTGCTCGATGAGCCGACAAACCATCTCGACCTGGAAACGCAGCGCTGGTTCGAGAGCTACCTGAAACGCTATCACGGCGCCGTCCTCGTCACTTCGCACGACCGCGCTTTTCTCAACAATGTCGTTCGTAAAATCATCTCCATCGAGGCTGACGATGTCATCTTCTACCACGGCGACTACGATAGCTACGTTCTCGCCCGGCAGAAGGATATTGAGACACGGCAGGCCGCCGCCCGGCGGCAGGAACTTAAAATCAGACGGGAGATGCGCTTCATCGAGCGCTTCCGCGCCAAGGCTACCAAGGCCACCCAGGTCCAGAGCCGCATCAAAAAGCTGGGAAAAATCGAACGGATTACGGTTCCCCACTCGACGAAGAGGATTGATTTCAATTTTCCGGAGCCTCCACGGAGCGGCCACGCCGTAATCGAGCTCAAGCACGTTGCCAAGTCTTATGGCGAACATATTGTCTACCGCGAGCTTAACCTGGTACTGGAGCGCGGCGACCGTGCCGCCATCGTTGGAGTAAACGGGGCAGGTAAGACAACTCTCCTGCGGATGCTGGCGGGTGTCCTGGCGTTTGAGACGGGGAAGCGCGTCCTCGGTCACAACGTCACCACCGCTTACTTCGCCCAGTATTACATAGAATCTCTCAATCCGCGCAACACCATCATCGAAGAACTGCGGAGCGTAGCACCGGACGAACCGGAGCAACATTTGCGCGGACTGCTGGGGGCCTTTCTTTTCAGTGGCGACGACGTCACTAAAAACATTTCCGTGCTCTCCGGCAGGGAAAAGACACGCGTCGCTATTGCCAGGATGCTCACCAGGCCGGCTAATTTTCTCCTTCTCGACGAGCCAACCAACCACCTGGATATTCCGTCCCGCGAGATTTTGACCGATGCGCTGGATGCTTACAAAGGTACCATTTGTTTCATCACACACGATCGCACGCTCATCCGGGAAATCGCCAATAAAATCATCGAAGTACGGGAGGGACTGACAAAGGTTTTCCCTGGTAATTACGACGATTATCTCCGGCAGAGTGAAGCAGCCGCCGCAGAAATAAGCGTGACAGAAACCCTGCGTGACCTCCGGCAGTCAGACCGTCCGCCAAGCGCAGTGAAAAACCGCCAGCGCAAGGCGCTCGAAGGCCATCTCCGGAACGAACACTACCGCGCCATGTCACCGGTAAATAAACGCATCGCAGAAATAGAACAGGAAGTCGCGTCGGCTACGGAGCGAATTAAAGAAATCGAGGCCATGATAGCCGACCCCGCGCACTATAAAGACTCTCAGAACGTCGTGGCCGTGAACCGTGAATACCTGGCGCTGAGAGAAAGGGTGGCGGAACTGACCGCCGAATGGGACGATCTTACCGCCGAGGCGGAGCGGATAATGCGGGAGTACCGCCGCGCGCAGGAAGACTTGGATAGTGAATGGTTTGGGGAGTTTCCAAGTAATTCGCATTCGTAGGCTAAGTTGAGGTTACCTCAGTTGCACAACAAGATAAATCGTTTCCCTTTTGGCTAGCCGAGGGGGTAGTTGGGTGACTCAGGCAATAGTCTGAGCGTACAAGATAGCATTAGCGCGTTTTCCAACCGGGGTGATACAACCCATTAGCCGCAGACAATAGACCATTTTCTGAGCAAGCCTGCGGGGTTTAGCGATGGCAATGGCGAGGTCGGAAGTTGTAAACGGCTCAGCCAAAGTAGAGGGAATAAGCGCGTACATGTCCGCCGGTGTTTTTAGAATCCGTTGCTCCAGTACCCTCAATAGCCGACGCTCATGAGTGACCCATCCCCGTCTCCGCCAGCCATGGGTGCCCTCGTATCGACGCACCTCTTCCTCTTGAATGAGTAACAGCTCAATGGAGAAGTTGGGATTCATGAGCAGTTTGGGGAGGCTCACAAGTTCCTCGAAGACGTGTTCAAGAGCGCCGCGTTTGGGCGATTTGCGACGGCTGAGCTGGTTAGTCCCGTCATCTGCCAGCTTTGTGATCCACTTTTCTCTTGGTATCGGATACACCAACCGCACGGGGTGGTGAACCATGAGCTTCTCCAACTTCCGTTTTACGGCTCCAAAGTTTCGCGTTTGAATCTCCACAAGGAGATCACCGCGCACAATGTCAACGACGAATCCGTCAACAGATACCTCAAACCTGTCGTTAGATTGCGCATACCACTGTTTCAAAGCCTCATGAAGAGGCTTCGCGTTCAGCGTACCAATCTTGCGTGATGTCTTCTGCAATTGCGTAGATATGCCTACCCTCTGGGTTCACCCTCTGAACTTCTGGGACGCACCTCACGGGAAAGCTGTTTCATCTCCGCCATGTTGGGTGTCTCCGCATAGTCACCTTACTATGTAGAGTACCATCCCATGACTGAAGTATATCAACTCAGACCACTCAGGTAAAGGTAGAAGGAGTCAACTCTGCACTGCCGGTGATCAAGACCACTTTGTCTATAAAGCGCTGCACTGTCGTTTCCTCCGCCGCAAGATGGCGATCTGACATGCCCTTTAGATACCGCACCATTCGACGATGATCATGGCATATAGCTTGGCCGCATCCAGGAGATTCTGAATGTCGACGCACTCATTAAAGCCGTGCGCTGACTCGACGTTGCCAGGACCTACCACGATCGTCGGAATTCCTGCCTGCCGGATGAAACCGGCGTCGCTGGTGTAGCCGGAACCGTACAGCATCGCCGGTCGATTGAAGACCGCCTCGCTCGCTGCCGCGGCAGCTTTGCAGATGGGTTCCTCCTGCGAAGTCTCGAATGGGGGCAAGCTAAATAAGGGCACGTACACCTCGGGCGGGTTCTCACGCAGCCAGGGGTCGGTCTGTGCAAAGCGTGCTATATGAGCTTGGATCTCCTCGGCCACGCCCTCCGCGGTATCCTGCGGAGGGTGCCAGATGATGTATGTCATGGAGCATTCCTCAGGGATAGAAGCTGCCATAATGTCCCCGCCCTGGATAACCTCGGGGAAAAGGACGAAATGGCCAGGACGAGTGAAAGCAGGGTGACTTTTCGTCTGTCCCCACTCCTCCTCCAGTTTGAGCAGGGCCTGGTATACCAAGAACGCCTTGTCAATGGCTGATACGCCCACGGCAGCTCCCAGGCCCCCGGGCCTGATCAGTTCATCGCGCATTGAGATATGCGCTGCCTTGCCCTTTACTTTGACATGCATCACGACCAATCCTGGCGATGCAGTATTGATGGATAGTTTATGGGGCGGGCTCGACGGTTCGCAGACGATAGCAGCATCGGCTCTATAGCCGCGCTCAAGCGCTGCCCCGGTTCCCGCATAGGTGTCGTGGTGCTCTTCCCCAACCACACTCTGGATGAACACGTCCCCTTTGGGGCGGTACCCCGCTTTCAGCAGCGCCTTCATGGCAAAGACAGCAGCCGCGACCCCACCTTTCATGTCGGTGGAACCGCGGCCGTAAATCTTCCCCTCGATGATTTCACCACTCCATGGACCGGCCACCGTCCATTTCTCGGACGGTCCAGGCGGCACAACATCCACATGCCCGTTGAGGAGCAGGGAACGGCCTCTCCCTTTCCCGCGCCAGATTCCCACCAGATTGGCCCGACCTTTCTCGACTTCCCACAGGTCAGTCTCCAATCCGCAGGATTCCATAACTGGCTTGAGGGTATGGTTGACCAGTGTTTCTCCGCTGATCTCGACCTCGGTGTCGCTCGAGCTAAAATCCGCGGGCATCGCAGTTACACTCGGGATGCGGACCATGTCGCAGACCAACTGCACCAGCTCATCCTTCAGGCTGTCAA
>CAIYTC010000070.1 GCA_903929005.1 uncultured Dehalococcoidia bacterium
AATCATGGTCTCAGTGAGTGACACCGGTATCGGAATACCGCGCGAGGAACTGCCGCGGGTCTTTGAGCGTTTTTACAAGGTCAATAAGGCCAGGGATGACGAGGGAGTCGGCCTGGGGTTGGCCATATCCCGCCATATTATTACCTCACATGGCGGAAAAATCTGGGCGGAGAGTGAGGAGGGAAAAGGGTCAACCTTTTTTTTCACGTTGCCATTGAATACGTAAATGGCGTCCGGCGAGTTTTAATCAAAATTTAACCTTGGGTTAATGGGGCTTTTATACAGCCGCTATAGACTATATACAGTGGCGCTTGATGCGCCACGGAGAATATATAAAAAGGAGAGACAACTTGCAAAGATTCAGAAAAAATTGGTTCGCGGTTCTTGCTGTTATCCTGGTTGCGGCTGTCGGCCTGGCCGGCTGCAGCGCACCGGCGGTGGCTCCGGCAAAACCGCCTGCCCCGCCGGTTAATCTCACCGGCGCTGGCGCCACCTTCCCCGCGCCTCTGTACACCAAATGGTTTGACGAGTACAACAAGCTTACCGGTGTGAAGGTCAATTACCAGGCTATCGGCTCAGGCGGCGGCATCAGCCAGATCACGGAGGGCACGGTTGATTTCGGCGCCAGTGACGGCATAATGTCGGCGGACCAGATATCCAAGGCCGAAACGAAGAGCGGCCCCATCCTGCACATTCCCATGACCAGCGGTGCAGTGGCGCTCATATACAACTTACCCAACATCGGTGGACAGCTTAAGCTTACGGGTGACGTGCTGGCCAATATCTACCTGAAAAAAATCGTCAAATGGAATGATCCAGCCATAGCCGCCCTTAACCCAGGCCTGAAATTGCCGGATGCCGCCATAGCGGTTGTATACCGCTCGGACGGCTCCGGTACCACCTACATCTTTACCAACTATCTTTCCAAGGTCAGCCCAGAATGGAAGGACAAAGTCGGCAATGCGACATCGGTCAAGTGGGCGGGTGATATCGGTGGAGAGAAAAGCGCCGGCGTAGCCGGTCAGGTGCAGCAGAATCCCAACTCCATAGGCTATGTGGAACTGGCCTATGCGCTGCAGAACAAACTGGCCGTAGCTACGCTTCAGAACGCCGCCGGCAAGTTCATTGAACCGTCACTGGCGGCGACCACCAGTGCGGCCGAGGGCGTAACCCTTCCCGACGATATGAAGGTTATGCTGACCAACTCCTCAAATCCGGACGCCTATCCCATTGTTGGATTCACCTGGCTGCTGGTATATGTAAACCAGAAGGATCAGGCTAAAGGAGAGGCACTGGTTAAAACGATGTGGTGGGCCATCCATGACGGGCAGAAGTATACCGAGGCGCTCAGCTATGCCAGCCTGGCGCCTTCTGCTGTCGTGAAAGCAGAGAATGCCATTCTCTCAATCAAGTACCAGGGACAGCCGTTACTCAGCCGCTGAGCAGGGGGAGAGATGATAGCTTTTGAGGAAATGTGGGAAGGGCCGCCCTTCCTGCATCCCCTTTTTAATCCAGTTATAATATGTAGCTTTAAATGATGGAAAAGAGCAAACCGGAGACACTACTTATGCCGGGTACACCTGACAAAAAGTCGGTATCCCGGCCGCGTATCGGCGACCGCATCTTTTCGAATTTAACGCTGTTCTTTGCCCTGCTTATATTGTTGATAATTGCCGGTTTGCTGGTTGTCCTGAACATCGACGCCTGGCCGGCAATTCAGAAATTTGGGATCTCATTTATCACCAGCATCTCGTGGGACCCGGTAAGAGAAGAATTTGGCGCCTTGCCCGCCGTTTATGGGACACTGCTCAGTTCACTGATAGGCCTGGTCATCGCCGTGCCGGTAAGCCTGGGTTCAGCCATCTTCTTAAGTGAACTGTCACCGGTGTGGGTAAGCAGGCCGGTTTCATTTCTTATCGAGATGCTGGCGGCCATACCGAGCGTAATCATCGGCTTGTGGGGGCTATTCGTCATGGTTCCCTTCATCAGGGACCCCATCGAGAAATACCTGGGCGCAAACCTGGGTTTTTTCCCTTTGTTCCAGGGGCCGCCCTTCGGCGTGGGCTTTCTCTCCGCGGGGATTATCCTGGCGATCATGGTCATCCCGATTATTACAGCCATCAGCCGCGATGTCATGCACGCCGTACCTTCCACGCAGCGTGAGGCCATGCTGGCCCTGGGCGCTACACACTGGGAGATGATAACCGGGGCGGTGCTGCCCTATTGCCGCTCGGGACTGGTAGGCGCGGTAATCCTGGGGTTGGGCCGCGCCCTGGGCGAGACCATGGCGGTCACCATGGTGATCGGCAACTCCTATAAGCTGACGGCGTCTTTGTTTTCACCGGGGGCTACCATTGCCAGCAAAGTTGCCAGCGAGTTCAGTGAGGCCTCGGGAGACCTCTACATCGGCAGCCTGATAACACTGGCGCTGGTGCTTTTCGGCATCACCCTGCTGGTCAATATTATTGCGCGCCTGCTGGTATGGAGAAGCGTGTCTGTTAAGGGGACCGGTGAATGAATAGTACCGGCGGAAATCTGCGCCGCAGGTGGATGAACCGGCTGATGCTGGTCATATGCGGTTGCGCTGCCGCCATCGTTATAGGCTTCCTGGTACTGATACTTGGATATACAATCATCAATGGAGTCAGCTACTTTAACCTGGACTTTATAACGCAGGCAGCCAAACCGGTGGGTGAGACCGGTGGAGGGATGCGGGAGGACATTTTCGGCACTTTTATCCTGGTGGGGATTGCCTCAATCATTGCCCTGCCGGTGGGGTTGATGGCGGGTATATTCCTGTCCGAGGTGGCGGGTGATAAGGCAGCATCAGTGATACGCTTTTCCGCGGACATCCTGGCCGGTGTGCCCTCGATCATAGTGGGCGTATTTGCCTATGCCTTACTGGTCAGGCCCATGCATTCATACTCGGCGCTTTCCGCGGGCGTGGCCCTGGCTATTATCATGATTCCCGTGGTGGCGCGTACCGCCGAGGAAGCGATGCACCTGGTGCCCAATTCACAGCGTGAGGCGGCCCTGGCCCTGGGCATCAGCAGGTGGCGCATGATTTTAGGAGTCATCATGCCGGGCGCTACCACAGGCATAGTCACCGGTGTTATGCTGGCCATCGCACGGGTGGCCGGGGAGACGGCGCCGCTGATATTCACCGCCCTGGGCAGCGCCTTCGGCGTGCAGGGGCTGACTGAACCTATCGGGGCTTTACCGTTACAGATCTACCGCTATGCGCTATCACCCTATAGCGACTGGCAGAAACAGGCCTGGGCCGCCGCCTTCCTGCTCGTGATATTAGTGCTGGGCATCAACATCGTGGTGCGTCTGGTCAGCTACAGAAAAAAATAGTGATTACCCGTGAGAGTGAATCAGAGGATATGCTACAATGATGAATCAACTATTTAAGTTGGACAAAGGTTTGGAGGCAATAGGCGGTGAAACGTCGGCAACGAAGCCGCCCAGGTGCATAATCGAGGTGGAAAACCTGAGCGCCTGGTACGGCCATAAAGCGGTCCTGAAAAATATCAGCGTGGGCATTGGCGTCCGGTCTATTACTGCCCTGATCGGGCCTTCCGGCTGCGGCAAATCCACCTTTATACGTTGTATCAACCGCCTGCACGAGGTGGCCGAGGGTGGAAAGGTAGCGGGAAAAATCATGAAAGACGGGCAGGATATCTACGCTCCGGATATCGACCCGGTAGATATACGCCGCAGCATCGGCATGGTTTTTCAGAGGGCCAGCGTCTTTCCTACCATGTCCATCTTCAGCAACGTCGCCTCGGGTATAACACTGACGCGTATCTGGAGCCGGCGCAGGGATTTGCAGGACGTTGTCGAGCGCAGCCTGAGGAAAGCGGCTCTGTGGGAAGAGGTCAAAGATAAGCTTGACCAGTCGGGCGCCTCCCTATCGGGCGGCCAGCAGCAACGCCTGTGCATTGCCCGTGCCATCGCCATCGAACCGGAGATTATCCTGATGGATGAACCATGTTCAGCGCTTGACCCCATCTCCACCCTCAAGATAGAGGAACTGATGCTTGAGATAAAAAAAGATTACACTGTTGTCATCGTCACGCATAATATGCAGCAGGCGGCGCGTGTGTCGGACTGGACCGGCTTTATGCTGCTGGGTGACCTGATAGAATATGCCCCCACCAGGGAAGTATTCACGGTGCCGAAAGACAAGAGGACCGAAGACTACATTACCGGGCGTTTCGGTTAAAGGAGGATTAATTATGCCGAGGGAAGCTTACCAGAGGAATCTAAAAGAATTGCAGGACGAGGTGCTGGTTCTGGGCAGCATGATAGAAAAGGCGCTTGAGCGGTCCATGCAGGCCTTGAAAGGACGTGACCTTGACCTTGCCAGGCAGGTACTGGCTGAAGATAAGCATATAGATAAAAAACGCTACGAGATAGAAGAGCAGGCTTTGGACATCATGTCATGCCAGGCGCCCATGGCCAGCGACCTCAGGATATTGCTGGCCATCCTGTCCATTGTCACCGACCTCGAGAGGATGGGAGACCATGCCGCCGGCAATGCCAAAATTGCCGTGATGATAGGGGATGAACCGCCTTTGAAGCCACTGATCGACCTGCCGCGCATGAATGACCGGGTAATAGATATGCTGCACCGCAGCCTGAACGCATTTATCACCCACGACGCGGAGGCCGCGCGCAAAATCGTGCCGGAAGATGATGACATCGACAACCTCTACGACCAGGTTTTCAGGGAATTGCTGACCTTCATGATGGAAGACCCGCGCACAATTACGCGGGCCACCAGGCTTATCTGGGTGGGCCACAACCTGGAGCGCACAGGAGACCGCGTGACAAATATCTGCGAGCGCGTTGTTTTCATGGTTACCGGCAAAATGGAAGAGTTGGGGGTCTCGACGTACTAAGGGGGGAAATAAATGGCAATACCCACATCAAGGACAAAAGAGCCGGCACAGATTAAGATTATAGCGGATAAATGCAACGGCTGCGGATTATGCGTGTCCGTTTGTAAGGACTTTGCTTATAAACTGGAAAACAACAAAGTTACATTATCCGCTACTCCGATATTTGGTTGCGTAGGCTGCGGACATTGCATGGCGATCTGTCCCACACAGGCCATAGAGATACATGGACGAGAGTTATCTCCGCAAGACTTGTTTGCTTTGCCGGATAGTGGAAAGGCAGCTACGTATGAACAGCTACTACCTCTTCTGCAGTTCAGAAGAAGTATCAGGGAGTTTCAGGACAGGCCTGTTGAAGATGACCTGGTCGCGAAGATATTGGACGCGGCCACAACAGCGCCAATGGGTTTGCCGCCTTCAGATGTGAACGTCCTTGTCCTGGCTAACCCGGGTAAAGTACGTGCTTTCGCCCAGGACTTTTGTGAGTACCTGGGAAGCATTAAATGGTTGGTTTCTGATTGGTTTATGGCATTGATGAGGCCATTCTGGGGCAGGGAAAATGATGAATTGTTCAGAGGTTTTATCAAACCGGCAATTAATGTTTTTACCGGCTACATGCGTGAAGGCATTAATGTTGTAAATTATGATGCGCCCCTGGCAATGTACTTTTACGGCTCGCCGTATACAGACCCCGCTGATCCTATCGTGGCAGCTACCTATGACATGGTTGCTGCAGAGTCGCTTGGATTGGGCACATGTATGCTGGGATCAATTCACCCGTTTATTCAATCGGGCATTAAAGCGCGGAAATTCAGGGAGTCACACGGCATTAAGTACGCGAGCAGGGAAGGGTTATTCGTCATTTTCGGGCATCCGGAAGTAAAATACCATAAAGGCATAAATAGAACGTTCGCTTCAGTTGTAATACAAGATTGAAAAGCAGGCTGTCGAAATCTGCCATAGTCACCGGGGCATCGTCGGGACTCGGCGAAGCTTACACCCGGCTATTAGCTTCATTGGGTTACGATCTGGTCATTGTTGCCAGGCGCTATGACAGACTCATACCCATTGCTAAAGAGGTGGAAGATAAATATGGCGTATCCGTGACTGTACTGCCGGGCGATCTTTGCAGCGAAAATGACCTCTCCGCAATCGAGCAAATAGTCCGGGGTACCTCTAACCTGTCAGTGCTGATCAATAACGCAGGCTTTGGCACCCTGGGCCCGTTTGTTGACGTAGATATCAGCAAGTCCCTGAATATGATCGCTCTTCACGTAACGGCTTCCACTCGCCTGGTCAAAGCTGCCTTGCCCGGCATGCTTGCTCAGCGGGAGGGCATTATTATAAATGTCGCTTCCGTAGCGCCCTTCCTGCCTGTAGCGGGCAACGTAATCTATAACGGAACAAAATCCTATTTAATCGCGTTTTCCGAATGCCTCCAGCTTGAGGTGGAGAGCGCGGGGATCAGGGTGCAGGCGCTCTGCCCCGGTTTTACACGCACCGGCTTCCATTCCGTTGACGAGTATAAAAACGTCGATTTTTCCACTATCCCCGCTTTCCTGTGGATGCCGGCAGAAAAGGTGGCGGCACAGTCCTGGCAGGCCTTGGGAAAAAAGCAGGTCATCTTCATCCCCGGCTTTATCAACCGCCTTTCCTGCACACTCTTCGGCGGGTTACTCAGATATCTGGCACGTAAAAGGACCGCTGGCACACCCGCCCGGAACACATAGCAGCTTGCTCAGCAAGTCTTTAAACGAAGTAACGGTATATCGAAGGGAAATATATCATGTCTTTGCGAGGAGCGCAGCGACGAAGCAATCTCAATGCATGCACAAAAACGTCATTGCGGGCATAATACTTAAAAATAGTTGGTGGAAATTTTTGTAATTAGTGCATTTTGATAGTGTTTTTCTATAAAATGTGGCTATTTAAGAGTTAATCATTAAAGTGGTTCAATGATTGAGGTTTATGATGCATAAAAAAGGTGCCCCCGATGCGGATCAGATGACGTTATGCTCTACGGGACAGATCCCTCACACAAACAGCGATTTCACTGTTTGCAGTGCCACCGGACGTTTATCTGGAAGGCAAAGTACAACAGTATTGCGCAGTACCAGCATTGGTTCGAACTCTGGATCACTGAGAGCTGTTCT
>CAIYTC010000071.1 GCA_903929005.1 uncultured Dehalococcoidia bacterium
AACCAACAGGGAAAGATCTATCAGAAAAACCTTGGTGAAAAGACCGCTGACTTGGCACCGAAGATAAAAGAATACAATCCGGACGAAACGTGGAAGCCGGCAGAAGAGAAGCAAATCACCCCCTAACCTTTTTTTATGCAACGCTGAGGGACTATCAACAGGCCGTTAAAGAACTATGCCTCTAGTAAAAGAGCACTTGGCAACGCTGACATCTATGGACAATGAAAAGAAGTGTAAATTGTCGAGGAGCAAGCCAGCAACTTTGTTCAAATATCAAAGCTGGTGATAGAATGAATAATATTAAATAGAAAATGAGCAACGAGAAGAAAGGCAAATAGAATGAATACTACAGGGATCGGCGTCAAACGATCGAACTGTTTCGTAATATTACGTCTGTAAGTTTGTGTATCCTGTCATCTGGATGCGCAGATATGTTGGCCAATATGCCGCCTCAAGGTAGTCCGGGGGGATTCCCGGTATCCACACAGCGCGCGGCCTGTTCGGGGTGTGGTGGGAGCGGACGTGGAGCGGATTATAATAGTAGGCATGGTCTTCCCCAAGCGCCAGGATTTTCAACAGGCCCCTGCCCGGCCTGCGGCGGCTCTGGCTATTCTCGTTGGTAAACGAAGCTGGCCTCGCCACGGTGCTCGCGCATGAAGTTTCTCAAGCTGTGGCTCAGCACGGCGCGGATCGGATGAGTGAGGCCGTGCTGATGCAGGGCGTCGAATTTGCTGGGTGCGGTGTTGTCAGATTCCGAACCACGCCTGCAGGCGGTGGCCCCAGTGGCTTACGGGCTGGCCACGAAATAGGCCGGCAGTTGCCGTGCACCTGGGCGCAGGAGTCGGAAGCGGACCACCTCGGACTTATCTATGTTCGTGATGTTTACGTTGAACTGCGGAGGGCATATTAATGACATCGCTACAAGAAAGAATAGCCAATCTTTCAAACGCAGACCTTCTAAGTATGTCCGAAAACGCCGTTGATTATCTTCCCGACGCGAACGCAATTGCTAAACTTGAGGTCGAACGGCGAGGCGGTATATCATATCTTCGTAATCAAGTGGCGCTAGAACGCCAAATCGCTGTTGCAGAAGCAGATGAAGCCCGTTTATTGCTCCGACTAAATCGCAAGCGAAGACTCAAGGAAACGATTCATATTATCGTACTTCTGGTGATCGTGAGCGTTACATTGGCATATCTTGATGATCGCTCGCCAGATGATAGATCAACATGGTCTGAGAGAATGTCCACCTCCACAATGATACCGGGGACCAACATCATTGTAAATGGATGGTTCATCTGCGGGTTACCGCTCGCTATAGGCATATTTATGCTGATTCATAGAGTATTTCATCCAAAAAATGAATTGGGCGGCGAGGTGGTAGGGAAAAGACCTCCAGATAAACCAAAATGATTTCGATATAAATCATCACTGATGTCCAAGATAACCGTGATTAGCCAGCCAATGGGTTAATTTCCCCCGTTCTGAACGTGGCCGGCTCGCGCGGGGGGGGCAAATGCCCATGCATCGTTGGTTCATTGCGCAATTATCTGGAAATCATGACAATTCACAACGCCTCATTTACGACTCACAACTTAATTTGCATGGTCATGGCCAGCGTCTCCCCTATAGCGGTAAGTTAGAATTGGGGTCAAGTCTAAGTTAGAATTGGGGTCAAGTCTAAATATTCGATTCCGCTGAAAAAGTCGGGGGCGGCCCTTCACGCTCCACGGGCTCGGGCGAACCGCCGCTTGGCCTTCGTCTGCACGG
>CAIYTC010000072.1 GCA_903929005.1 uncultured Dehalococcoidia bacterium
CCAGAGCCTGGCGCTCAAGGCCATGAGGCTGGGCATCGCCACGGCCTACCAGAGCCAGATAATCAACGAATATTGCCAGGATATCATGTTCGGTATCCCCCGCCCCCACAAGATGCGCATTGACCTAGGCGTGCTCGACCCCGATTATGTAAATGCACTGCCCAACGGCCATGAACCCTTCCTGGGCTTTGCTATGGTGCAGCTTGCGCGCACCCCGGAGTGGCAGGATAAGGCTAAGGCTGCCGGAGCAAAAGGACTGCGCGTCATCGCCAATATCGAGGCCGGCCAGGAGATGATACAGCGCTGGCAGATGGACGATGCCTTCTGGGGCTTCACCGGCAACTGGATATCGCAGGAGGCCGTGCTGGCCTCAGGCTGCGTTGACCTCTTTGCCTGCGACATGAATTGCTCCATGCCGGTCGACCCCGCCTACGCCGAGAGATATAAATTCAAGCTCTTACCGGTCAGCGACCTGGTCGCTTTCGAGGGTGTCGGCGACCGTATAACTTACCTTCCTGAGAAAGCCCGGAAGCAGGCAGGCGACCTGTTAAATATGGCCATAGCGAATTTTACCAAGCGCAGGAAAACGGTCGAGCCCATCACCGGCCTGCCTGTGACCGAAACTGTGGTCGGTTTCTCCACCGAGAGCATACTGGAGGCGCTGGGAGGCACGCTCACACCCTTGCTGGATGCTATCAAGCAGGGGACTATCCGGGGGGTGGCCGGGCTGGTATCCTGCACCACGCTGCGCGACCATGGCAACGACTCCCACAGCGTGGCGGTTGCCAAAGAGCTGATCAAGCGGGACATACTGGTGCTCTCGATGGGCTGCGGCAACGCCGCCATGCAGGTGGCCGGGCTGTGTTCACCTGAAGCCAGGGAGCTGGCCGGCCCCGGACTCAAGGGTCTTTGCCAGGCGCTGGGCGTACCGCCCGTTTTAAGCTATGGCACCTGCACCGATACCGGCAGGCTGGCCGACCTGCTGGCTGCCATCTCCAAAGAACTGGGCAACGTGCCCGTCAGCGATTTACCGGTGGCGGCGGTAGCACCGGAATACATGGAGCAGAAGGCCACCATCGATGCCATCTTTGCCCTGGCCTTCGGCCTCTACACCTACGTCAACCCCGTCCCCACCGTCACGGGCGGACCGCAATTGGTCAAGCTGCTCACTGTGGACCTGCCGGGTGTTACCGGCGGCCTGCTCAGCGTGGAAAAGGACGCCGTAAAGGCCGTGGACGGTATAGCCGCAGCCATCGAGGAACGGAGGAAGCGGCTGGGGATTTGATTTCTTTTTGGAGGTCACACATTTTATTCTTACAGTGATGTTATAATTGTCCTGCCACTAATAAGAAAAGGAATGCAGGTCAATCATGCAGAAGATATTTGAAGCGACCATTGAGAAAAGGAATAAATGCTATATAGGCTGGATAGACGAGGTACCGGGCGCTTTCAGCCAGGGCAGGACGATCAAAGAGGTGGAGGAAAACCTGGCTGAAGCAGTCCTGCTGGTGCTTGAGGCCGAACGTGAACTGAAAAACAAAGACCTCGGAAGCAAGACTTACAAGAAAAAGATCAGGGTCCAGATTTAACCGTGAAAAGAAAGGCCCTTATCAAGCACCTCCATGATGGGGGCTGCAAGTTCCACCGCGAAGGCGCCAGGCATTCCCTGTATATCAATGTAATCAAAGGCCGTTTTGCCACGGTTCCACGTCATGCTGAAATAGATGCCAAAATGACCAGGAAAATCTGTCAGCAGTTAGGAATCACTGTGCCAACAAGCTTATCCTAAACAAGAGATTTGTATATTCCATTATTCGCTTTTTAACAGGAGCAGAAAATCTGCCGACCACAATTTGGACTTTTATAACAAAGCGAGCGAAACTAAGGTCAGGTAAACATCCATGAGAAATAACGATCAGGTTAGATTAAACCTTTCGGGCTATGAAAAATACCGCGAGGCGCTGATAGATTCGGCAGGTACCAAAATCGCCCTGTCTCTATACGCGGCCGGGGAGGGACTTCCATGCGTTGTATTCATACCCGGCACGATGACCCACCCGCTGTTTTATGACGATTTCCTATCGCTGCTGGCGGGGTCAGGCTACAATGTCGCCGGTGTGCATCTGCTGTCCCACGGGAAAAGCCCGCGGGAGAAAAAGCTTTTCACGTTTGCAGATATGTTGCAGAATGTCAGGGACACGGTCACATATTGTTTAGACCACATCAGTAAGAACGTCATCGTGATGGGCTCGTCCCAGGGCGGGATTTTGAGCCTGGCGGCAGCCGGCATGGACAGCCGCATAAAAGCGGTTTTTCCGCATAACGTACTGCTCCCCAGCCTGAAAAACTCCATCTCCGTTACAAGCTTCCCCCAATTTCTAAAACCTTTTAACAGCGCCGTTACTGCACTCATGAGGCTTGCGGCAGGTATTGCGCCAGCCACGCAGATTCCCCTCACCTTTTATCTCGAAA
>CAIYTC010000073.1 GCA_903929005.1 uncultured Dehalococcoidia bacterium
CAACCATCACCAGTATCCTGGCCTTGCCTGCAGGTTGGATGGCCTCTGTATTAGCCTGCCTGGGGGAGGACGTTTGCGTGGAAGCCGGCAGGTAGAGGTAAAAGGTTGAGCCTGTGCCCAGCTCCGATTCCACGCTCAGATGGCCTCCGTGCTGTCGCGCTATGGAGAAGGCGGTGGCCAACCCCAGTCCGCTGCCTTTCGGCTTGGTGGTAAAAAAGGGGTCGAATATCTTTTCCAGGTTCTCTCCGGGTATCCCGGTACCATGGTCCGCCACCGCGATCCTGACGTAATTTCCTGCTTTGACCGGAAGCCCCCTGCCCAGGCTCTGTTTTTTGCTGAGGGCTATATTTTCAGCCGTTATTTCTATGCTCCCACCTGCCGGCATGGCCTGCTGGGCGTTGATGATCAGGTTATGTATGGCCTGGCTTACCTGCCCTGCGTCAACCTCGGCGTGCCACAGGTCAGCGGGTAGGGAGAATTGGCATTTTACATTGGCGCCGCTCAGGGCAAAGCCGGCGGTATCCTTGAGCAGTTCTGCCAGGGCGGCTAATTTCTTGACCGGCGCCCCGCCTTTGGAGAAGGTCAGCAGTTGCACGGTCAAATCCTTGGCCCGCAGCGCTGCCTTTTCCGCCTGTTCCAGGCTTTCGTGTATTTCACTGCCGGGCGCTGCCTCCATACTGGCCAGGCTGATGTTGCCCAGAACAGCGGTGAGGATGTTATTGAAATCGTGGGCGATGCCGCCGGCCAGGACGCCGACGGATTCCAGCTTTTCCACCCGCTGCTGTTCCACTTCCAGGCGCTTGTGCTCGGTGATGTCCCGTGCAATGCCCTCAAAACCAATGATGGCCCCGGTTGCGTCCCTTAAAGGGACCGCGCTTGAGGTGTGCCAGAACCAGGATCCATCGATGTGCCGCACGCGGTATTCAATGCCCTCCTGCCGTTGACCCGTCTCGACCACTTTTTGCAGCCATGCCATGCACGCTGGAAGGTCATCCGGGTGGACAAATGGCTGGAATGGGTGTCCGGCAACCTGGTTTACAGGATGCCCGAGGAGCGTGGTCCAGGCGGGGGACACGAAGGTGAATACCCCATCAGGGGTGAGCGTATAGATGATGTCGTGGCTGTTCTCGATGAGCAGACGGAACTTCTTTTCGCTCTCCTGCAGCGCTTCCCTGGCCTGCAAACGGTCGATGGCCCCCCCGATCTGCGAGACGATAGTTTCTACAGCGTTACGGGCGTTCTGAGGTATTTCTTCTACGGAGTGAGAAGCAATATTAAGGCAGGCAATGACCCGCTTTCCGCTGCTTACAGGGACAAGCGCTACGGCCTTTAATCCCTCGGAGCGTCGGACATCATCGACGCGCAAATCGAGATCCCTGTACTGCATATAGAGCGGCTTCCCGGCCAGGATAAGCCGCGCGTTAGCCGATGATTTCGGGAAGCTGGAAGCGCTGTCGGTGAATTCCCGGGATAAACCCGAGCTACAGGCCAGGTTAAGGTCACCCATGTCAGGATCAACCAGGTATATGCCGCCGCTATCCATGCCGGCAATTTCGATGGCGGCTTCAAGGCAGGGCGGCAGAGCCTGATTTAAATCGTTGGCCTGGCTTAGCTTCAGTCCGAGATCGCGCTGGATTTCCACTACCCTCTCCGCCCGCTTGTTCTGCGAAATATCGGCCATAAAGGTCAGCGTGGCAGGCTGGCCCTGCCAGCTCACCACGGCCGTGCTGATCTGTACCCACTTAACATTGCCCAGATTGTCCACCAGGCGGATGGGGTAGACCGTTCCGAGTGCCTCGCCCTTGAGCCTCCGCGAATAGCGGTCGATGACCATGGCGCGGTCATCCGGGTGTATGAAATCCATAAAAGGCCGGGGTTCCACCTGTTCCCTGGGGTAATCCGTGATCTCAAAAGCACGGGGGTTAGCGTACCTGATCAGGCCGTCCTGTATCACGATAACGGCCTCCATGGCGTTCTCAACCAGGCTGCGGTATCTTTTCTCCGATTCCCTGAGAGCCTCCTCTGATTTCCTGCGTTCAGTGATATCGGATACGAAGTTGAGCGTGGCACGACGGCCCTCCCACTCTATGACCACGGCGCTGATCTCCATCCATATGGCCTGTCCCCCCTTGTCAATCAGGCGTACCGGATGTGCAGCCACAAACTTATCGCCGCTCAGCTTGCGGAAATCGGACTCAACCAGGAATTGCCTGTCATCCGGGTGGATAAACTCAATAAAGGCCACCGACAGCAACTCCTCTCTCGAGTACCCGCTGAGTTCCTCCATCCGTCTATTGGCAAATTTGACCAGGCCGTCCTGTGCCACGATAATGATTTCGTTGGCGTTCTCCACCACGCCGCGGTATCTCTCTTCACTGATCAGCAGCAAATCCTGCGCCTGCTTACGGTCGGTTACGTCCCTGCCCTCGCCCAGGATGGAAACCGGCTTGCCGTTCTCATCCCGGATAAGGCTAAATGTATTTTCCGACCAGAAGGTGGTGCCGTCCTTGCGGTAAAATTCCAAATCCAGGGTGCGCATAAAATTATAGTGCGGGTCGGCCTCCACCTTCGCTATCTCCTCCAAAAATACTTCAGTCGCCACTTTAAGCGACTCCGGCGTGGCGTGCTTCTCCAGCGGCATTTCCATTATCTCCTGGGGTGTGAAGCCACGCGTATTCTGCACGGAGGGACTCTGGTAGGTGGTCTTAAGCTGCATATCCATCAGCCATACAGTGTCTGTCATGTGCTCCGCCAGCAGGCGGTAGTTTGACTCGCTTTCCTTCAGCGCCGCCTCGGCCCGCTTGCGCCCGGTAATATCGGCTATCAGCGCTGTGAAGCCCACGATCTCTCCATCTTCATATAGCGGCCGGCTGGATGTGCGCACAAATATGATACTGCCGTCTTTATCCACTATGCGGAATTCCCAGGGTTCCAGTTGCCCGGACACCAGGCGGTTGAAGCTGTCTAAAAGGCCCGGCAAGTCATCCGGGTAAACAAACCCGGTAAAAGGCTTGCCTATTAAGTCGCTGGCCTTGTACTTGCTTAACCGCTCAACGACCGGGCTGACATAGGTGATGTTTCCCCGGCTGTCAAGTGTATAGAAGACATCGTTGATGTTTTCTACCAGTGAGCGGTATTTTTCCTCGGATCTCTGCAGCGCCTGTTCGGCCCGCTTGCGCGCGGTGATGTCGCGGGTCACGCTGATAATATGCTGAACGCCCTGCAGTGTGATTATTTTGGCGGATATTGTGCCGTCGATCTGGCTGCCGTCTTTGAGCTGGAAAATTGCTTCATAATTATCGCAAAATCCTTTCTTGCCAAGCTCACTAACCACGTTTTGGCGGTCGGCAGGATTTGTCCAGAGATTGATTTCCAGGTTTGATTTGCCCACCGTTTCATCGCGGGTGTAACCGGTCAGGGCTGTAAAACCTTCATTGATCTTTACGATAAGGCCATCCTTCGGGCGGGTAATTAGCGTTGCATCCGGGCCGGTGTTGAAAATCAGCTCAAATTGTTCCCTGGCCTCCCTCATTTCAGCGTTTGACCGCTGGTTGACCATGATAATCAAACCGAATGTGCAAAGAGAACCTGCGACAAGCGAGACCAGGAATGATGCTGTTTGTATCAGCGTTGGAGTGAAAACGCTGTCTATGGGACCAATAATGATCGCCGCAACAGTGCGCAAGGCAAAAAAACAGCCATGGATAAAAAGGACCGCCGAGATGAAGGTGGCGGAAGCAGTGAAAGAGCGGGCCTTGTTAACGAATAGTCCCTGCGCGGCCAGCAATAAAAAGATAGCCGCGGCAGCGTAAAAAATCAAGGTCCTGGCGTTATCATCCTTATTCACATATAGAACGTAAAGAGTGGATAGTATGAAAACGCTGAAGACCGCAATAATAATCCCCCGCTTTTCTTGCTTGGCGAGAAACCGCAGGATGCCGATGTAAAGAAAAATCTGCCCTGCTAATAGCAGTGCGTTGGTAAATAAGATCGAGGCTGAGATCAGCCCCACCGGCACTACATCCCGCAGCAGCATGCATAGAAACCCCGCTGCCGTCGAAGCACTCCACAGCAACCACCAACCGATCCCCCGGTAGGTTTTATTCAACAGGTATTGGAGATAGATGACAATGACTTGAAGGATAGAGGTGAGTCCCAGGATAAAGGCCAGCGTGCGGATGTCAATGTTCATAGCTGCTTCCCCGCCACTGTTCCAGCCTCATATGCTACACTCAGCGGCGGCGTGAGATAGGACGCCGAACCAGGTTCCGGCTGCGATTCGACCCGGATGCGCCCGACATGGCGCTCCACGATCTTTTTGACAATTGCCCCACCGATGCCGGCAGCCGGCAGGACAAAATCAATGCCAGTACCGGCAGATAGCGCGACGCCGGCTTTATTTACGGTCATGCCCCTCCCTAATTAGCGGCAACCCGGTTGCCCGTTCACAGGTTTACAGCCCGACCTCAGCCGGGGATAGCCCTGGATTAGATGCTAAATAATACCAGAAAATTCCAGACTATGACGGCCAGATAGAATATGCAAACCACGGATGCGGTTAATTTGGCCAGGGCAGGAAAGCGCCTGCCGATAACCCAGAGCAGCGCTAAACTGATTAAGA
>CAIYTC010000074.1 GCA_903929005.1 uncultured Dehalococcoidia bacterium
GCTTAATCAGGAGATATTTAATACACTCGCTGAGGCCAGGGTTTTGATAGATCAGTGGCGCAGGGAATATAATGAGTTCCGGCCGCACAGTGCGCTCCGGTACCGGCCGCCGACGCCTGAGGCTATTCTAGTACCTGGACTAACTTAACAAGAAGTATCGTTGGTGGGAGCAGGCCAGAAAAGAAAGATACAACTTAAGGAGCCTGTTTGAGTGAGGCCGAGAGGCCGAAACGGATCAAAATAAGGAAAGAAGTAAAAAGTGTCTATCTGGATATGCATCCTGTTGATTACTGCTTGCGCTGTTTGCTGGGATGTGGGGGTGGTGTGGCAGAAACAGGCAGCCGACACACTGCCTAAAATTGAGGCGAGCAGGAAGTTATTTAAGATTATCAAAGCATTTGTGTCTTCCAGAAAATGGATTGGCGGCTTGGTTATATCCGGGTTGGGTTGGGGCCTGTTCGCGTTTGCACTGAAATATACCCCCGTATCCCTGGCCCGCTCCATCCAGGGATCTGGATTTGTGATCCTTGCTTTCTTTTCCATATTCTTTCTGCACCATCGTCTAAAAGCCTGGGAGTGGATGGGAGTGATTATTGTTACTGCAGGCATTATCGCACTGGGATTCAGCGAGGCGAGTGAAAATCAGACCGCCAGTGTGATGGTTCCCTCACGTCTGGTTCCGGCTGTAGCGGCGGTCATCGCAATTTGCTTTGTTATCTACGCAGCCAGGAGCAAATTTGGTTTTGGTTTTAACTGGCTTGTCGTGTTCAGCATTTTTGCCGGTGTATTTATGGGATTGGGTGATGTTCTAACCAAGGCAATCATGGATTCCATAAACGCGAAAGCCAATATCATTGCTCTTGGGCTTATTCCGCCTTTCTTGATATTGTTTTATCTTGTCGGCTTTCTCGTGCTCTCCCGTGGTTACCAGCAGGGCAGGGCCATTGTGGTAACGGCTGTATCGGATTTCTGTTCGCGGCTGGTCACTATTTTCTTGGGGGTATTTGCCATGAGGGAGGTTTTCCCGGAAGAATTATTATACCGTGATTTGCGGCTCGGCGGCCTGGCTGCGATCCTTTTGGGAACGATACTTCTAGCCAGATTCTCCGGCGAACAGCTTGTGGAAGAAGTTGTCGACACAAATCAAGAATAAGTGAAGCCCGACAGTCAGACATCGGATTACGAGGAATCGGAATAATGAAAGCGATTCAGTATGAATACAGCATCCCGCGGCTTGCAACCGGCCGTATTGCAGGCTTGGGTTCTCAATAGTCAGGGAGTCTTCGGTTCGATTGCGGGGGGTGAGGTTTTCAGCTTTCATAGGATGTGCAGGGAGCTATAAAAATTGACTCAGGGAGGTGATAGATATGCCTAAGGGGAAAGCTATCTCCAGGCAGGAGCCTCAGATAATTGAGATGCCATCGGAGAATATGGCTGTTGTCTATTCAAAGGGTGATCCCAATGAGGTAGGGCCTCAGGTCATGCCTGCGCTCTACGGATCAGTATACAAGCTCAAGTTTGATCTCAAGAAAAAGGGTATTGATTTCAAAGTAGGGGTGCTTCGGGCACGCTGGCCTGATGCACACATTGTGTCTAAAGATAAGTGGACTGGCATCTGGGGTTTACCAATTCCGGATGACGTAACCTCGTTACCACAGAAGGTTTCCGGTATCGAAGTGAAGAGAGAGGTCTGGCAGTATGGAACAGTGGCACAAATCCTTCACATGGGGCCTTTCAGCACGGAAATGCCTGCTGTCCAGCGACTGCACGATTTTATCGCCGAGAATGGGTATGAGATAGCAGGAGCACATGAGGAAGAGTATCTCACAACGCCCAAGGCCAAGGTTCAGAAAACCTTGATTCGCTACCCGATTAGGAAGAAGTAAATAATCCCCTTTGGGCGGCTTTAGTCAAAGCCGCCCAAAGGGGTTGTCGCCTAACTGCTCAGTCTTTACTGTTTGCTTTTGATTATCTGAGAAAGCCCGTAAAGGACGAGGCC
>CAIYTC010000075.1 GCA_903929005.1 uncultured Dehalococcoidia bacterium
CTCAAGAATTGGATCTGCTGGTAATACTATGCGGCTGCCGCCGCGCCTGCGCTGATAGGGAAGAGTACACATCGCAGGCCAAACGCCGGCTCATCATCGCCGGGGAGAGCCTGGACGGCAGCCCGCAAAGTGAAAAGCTGCTTGCTTCCCTGATTGCCGCCGAAATCGGCCGGGTGGCCTGATAGCAACCTCGTCATTGCGAGGAGCCCGCAGGCGACGCGGCAATCTTTCCATCGGTGGCCCGATGCCTTTAGATTGCTTCGCTGCGCTCGCAATGACGGGGTTGGCGGGCACAGCGACGCGGCAATCTTTCACGCGTTACGTGACTAAAATCATTTCCCCTTCTCACCGCTGCCTGTACAATACATACAAATAAAGTTCAAACACAGCAAATGTGACAAAGGAGATTAAAATGGAAAATGAAAAAGGGCTGGTGCTGGAGCTTAACAGCAAGAATTTAGAAGATGCCATCAAGAACAACCCCTCGCTGGTAGTGGATTGCTGGGCGCCGTGGTGCGGACCCTGCCGCATGATGTCGCCCGTCATCGAAGAACTGGCCACCGACCTCAAGGGCAAGATAACCTTTGGCAAGCTCAACACCGATGAGAACCAGGACATGGCCATGAAGTACCAGGTGCAGGCCATACCGACCCTGCTCATCTTCAAGGATGGCAAATTAGCCGACCGCAAGGTTGGTGCATTGCCCAAAAAGGTGCTGGCCGGTGAATTGACCAAGTACAATTAGTGCTGCAAATACTCAAAGCAAAGCTTGCCGCGAAAGAAAACCGCGGCAGGCTTTTTCTTAAACTCTTTGACCATCAACCTCTTTTCCTGATAACCTATTTCACAGAATATTAGAATATCAGAAAGTAGGATTATTCTGATGGCAGAGTTAGTAAGAGTTCGCAAAAATCACAGATTACGATCCCTGCGTCTGTGAGCAAGTTGCTTCACATTGAAGAGGGCGATGTGCTGGAGATGGAAACAAGGGGAAATCAATTGATTGTCAGGGTAAAAAAGCTCATCCCCAAGGAAGAGGCATGGTTCTGGACCGAACGATGGCAGGCCGGTGAGCGGGAGGCGCAGGCTGATATAGACGCCGGCCGTGTGCACACGTTCGAGAACGTCGACGATGCCATAGAATATCTGCATGCACGGGCGGATGAAGTGGAGGCGGAAAAAGAATTACCGGCCTCACGACAATACAATATAAGGTTACGCACCGGGTCCAACACCGGTTAAGGGTTCTTCAGGCATTCGTCATGGTTATCCACATTCCGCATGTATAAGACGTCTCCCCTGCGTTCGTACGTCATGCGGTATTTATCATCTACTGAAGCTTCAAAAATGCCCGGGTTTGATTGCAGCGGGTGGCTCCTTAATCCAGGGTGGCGAAAGTTGTTATCGAGTAAATCAAGCGCCTTTTTCACTTTCTGCCTGATCTCGGCCGAAAGTTTACCGTACTTTTTGCCGAACAAGTCGGAAAACTCAACTGGCACTGTAGCGCTTCCAATTATTCATCTGCTTTGCCAGGTCCCTCATCCAGCCATTTGACAGCATCTTGCATGTTGTCAAACCTGTGAGTCCTGCCAGCCGCGATATCGGCGTCCGCCTGCCTTTCCCCTTCCTGCCAGCGCTCGGTCCAATACCAGGCCTCATCCCTGGGTATGACCTTTTGCACCCTGATTATCAACTCTTTCCCCCGCACGTCCATCTCCAAAAGATCTCCCTCTTCAATATGCATCTTTTTCTTTATCGATACAGGGATAGTAACCTGCGTCTTTTTCCTGACCTTGACAAGCTCTGCCATTTGATTGCTCCTACTTTCCTACTTTCCTGCTATTATTCTAACCTGGCATGTTGGCCATGTCAACCAGGCGCTTTATTTCACCGGCGCAAGTCCGGATTCAGTGGTTATTGGCCGCACATTTCCTCGTGGTCCATCACCCCGTCCTTTATCCAAACGACACGGTCCATATATTGCCTGTGCTCCGGTTCATGGGTAACCATGACAATAGTCTGCCTGCGTTCGTCGCAAAGCTGGCGCAGCAGTTTCATAACGATCTCGGAGTTCCTGGTATCGAGGTTGGCGCAGGGTTCATCGGCGAAAAGAATCTTAGAGTGATTGACCAGCGCACGGGCGATGGCCACGCGTTGCTGTTCACCGCCCGACATCTGGCTGACGAGGTGACTGGCCCGCTTGCCCAGTCCCACGGTTTCCATCATCTCCATGGCTGCCTTCCCGTAGTCTTTGGCCGGCGCTCCCAACATCATCAGGGGCAGATAGACGTTCTCCAGCGCGTTGAGTTCGGGCAGCAGGGCATATTCCTGGAAGACGTAACCCAGCTTATGGAGGCGGAAGGAGGTCTTCTGTATCGATGAGAGGGCCAGGACATCTATACCGTCCACCGTTATCTGGCCTGTAGTGGGGTCGTCCAGCAGCGCCAGCATGTGCAGGAGGGTGGATTTGCCTGAGCCGCTGGGGCCCATAATGCCCACAAATTCCCCCTCTTCAATGACCAGGCCGATATCCTTGAGCGCCTCCACCGGCACTTCCCCTGCAAAAGTTTTGCGCAATCCTGTCGCTTCGATAATGCCCATCGTCTTAACCCCAGATAGCCTTGATAATATTTTGCCGCGTAACCATCCATGACGGGATAAAGCCGGCCACCATGCTGACCACCACCATGCTGAAGATGGCCATCGCCATATCGCGGTTGACCAGCGCCAGGCTGACCAGGCCGATAGGCATAGGGAAGGGATGCCTGATGAAATAGGGAACAAGCGCCACGTTGATAATTATCAGCCCTGCCATGATACCCAGGATGGCGTAGAAAACAGCCTGGAAGATGTAGGATAAGATGATGATGCGCTCTTTCATGCCGATGGCCTTGAGTATGCCTATCTGACGCCGGCGGCTGACGGTGGCGATAAAGATGACGATGAAAATGGTCACACCGGCCACAAGAAGGCCGATGAACGTTATGATACCCTTGATGATCTCGAATGTCTGCGTCAGGCTGCTGATGGCCCCTATGAAATCCATGAACGGGTTGATCTGCTCCCTATCGATGCCCATATTCATCAGACGGTCGATATACATGCTCTCCGGATAAGAGGCGTCGGTCTTGACCAGTATCTCCGAGGCTCTGTTATGAACGCCCAATACAGATTCCATCTCCTTGTCTGTAACGAAAGCATTCAGGTCCGCCAGGGCGAAATTTGTAACGTAAATGCCCTTTATCTTGTACTTGCGCACGACGCCGCTCTCGTATGCTACCGTGACTTCCTCCCCCACCTTCGCGCCTTTGAGCGACGACTGTTCATAGCTGGCATTATAGCCGCCGGATATCTCCCTTCCCATGATGATCTGGTCGCGGTCATCCTGGTCCAGGTACCTGCCGGCGACCATATAACTCTGAATGTTGGTAACTTTGACCTCCTCGCGAGGGTTGATTGATTTTACCGTCCATGCTTTCTCGTGTACGTTCAGATTATCCTTCTGCGGATCATACCGTATCACGGCGGGCTGAGAATACCGGGAACTACAGCTAACAACGCCCGGCAAAGAACAAATAGCTGTTTTAAGCTGCTGCGCCTGCGTAATGTATTTCTGATCGATGGCCGGCGTCACAACGATGTTGGCAACATAATTCTCCTGGGCCTGCTGATAAACCTTGCCGACAGCGCCGTTCATAATAGAAGAGATGAATATGATGTTGATGAAAGCCAGCGTAGTGACGAGGATGGTCATTATGAGTGTGAACCTGTTGCCCCTCGTGATGGCCTTATAGACCAGGAATACGGCGACCCTTAAATCATTCCAGAGATCTTTAAGCTTTGACATCTTCATTTCAGCCACTGCGGGTAATGATAAATTGCCACCTGCAACAAGTCAATTTAAGCAAGCTAATCCATTGCCCGCACCGAACCGCTTTTCAAAGCTGGACTTCAAAGCTGCTATTTACTACAATGGGGCTGATAGTTAACCAATGAAAGTGGCCGCCGAGATTTTCGCAGGAGGAATCCGATGAACGGGTCGCCAGCAGACGAGGGAACCCCTGTTTACACCAGGCCCGCCGAGATACTAAAATATCTCATACGCTATAACACTGTCAACCCGCCCGGCAACGAGGCAGCCTGCATCAATTACATCAAAGGCCTGCTGGACTGGGCGGAAGTGCAGAACACCATCGTGGCCATGGAACCGGCCCGTCCCAACCTCATAGCCAGGCTGCCGGGCAACGGTTCGGCGCCGCCCCTCCTGATGTACGGCCACATCGACGTGGTTACCACGGCCAACCAGAAATGGAGGCTGAACCCCTTTGTCGGCGAGGAACTGGACGGTTATGTCTGGGGGCGCGGCGCGCTGGACATGAAAGGCGCCATCGCCATGATGCTGGCAGCCACGATGCGCGCCAAACTCGAAGGCATCGTCCCCGCCGGCGACGTTGTGCTGGCCCTGTTGAGCGATGAGGAGGCCCGCAGCGCCTGCGGCGCCGAGTTCCTGGTGGACAGCCACGCCCAGCTTTTCCGGGACGTCAAATACGCCATCGGTGAATTCGGCGGCTATACCACCCACATCCTC
>CAIYTC010000076.1 GCA_903929005.1 uncultured Dehalococcoidia bacterium
AGGGCTGAACGGCGAGGAAGAGTTACTTAATATGTTATAGATTGCCATAGCCTTTGTCAACTCTCTCTCTAATACTTGGCATACAGGTCAATTACTAATCCGGAACTTTATTAACTCTTCGCGATAATAGCCGGTAGACATGAAAGTTCGGGATCCGTCCAGCATGGTTACTATTTTAGCTTCAGTAAAATGGTGGGCCACACTGGACGGTTCCCGAACTCCGGTTTAAGAGTAAAAAGCTAATTCCAGCGCTCCAGCAGTTGCTCGTAGGGGGAAATGACAAAACAAGCTGTTGTTTTTCAGATCAAGGTAATGTTACCCTGACCCATTTTCCCAGTCACGCTTCATAAATCACTTTAACGATGAATATTTTCCACAGCATGTTTTGATGTTTAGACGCTACTATGTTATAGTGTTAATGTTTCAGGAGGTATTATTATGACTGCTTCGAACAAGCGCACAACTATATATTTGGAACCGAATTTGCATAAGGCACTTCGTTTAAAAGCCGTGGCTATCTCACGGTCCGTATCAGAGATCGTCAATAGCGCAGTAAGACTGACACTTTCGGAGGATGCTGAGGATATTTCAGCCTTTGAGGAAAGGGATAGAGAACCCCTGATTAGCTACGAGGAAATGCTTAAAAGGCTAAAACAAGATGGCAGTATATAAAATCTATTTCAAAGCATCAGTAGAAAAAGATTTTGAAAAGATACCTAAAAAAGATACGAAGAAAATTCTCCAACGAATAGATTCGCTAACGATTGAACCACGTCCAATCAATTGTGAAAAATTATCTGACCAGGAAAGATATCGTATCCGCCAGGGCAGATATCGCATCATATATTCGATCCAAGATAACGAACTCACGGTCTGGGTGGTGAAAATTGGTCACCGCAAAGATATTTACCGCTAAATTCCACACGAATTTAATCGAGTTGGTGGGGCATTGTGGACGGTTCCCGAACTCCTGCTTAAGAGTAAAATACAGATGCCGGCGATATTAAAATTGCTAATCAATGGATCATATGTTGAATGAACTGAATCCTCGAGTAACAGCCCGGGCAAAACCACCAGGTTCACGTGAACAGAATCACTTAGGTGAAACAAAAATGCGGGCGTTTGTCTTAATTACCCCATCAACCTTAATGTAATAATCGGTGATAGGATCTGTAGGCACTACAGTCATTGTGCCCTTGGCACCGACTGATGATATCTTCTTCCATTCCCTAAGGTTGAAATTATTCGGATTAGGCTCATTTGTCCCGATTTCTACCGAATTACCTGTTACACACCAGTTCAAAACGGTTGACTCACCCGCACGTATTTTATCGGGGAAAGCATGAAACATTACACCAACATAAGAGTAAATACTGCAGTCCTTGTCACTTGGGCTACATAGATTTACCCGTGCTGTACCCTGCCTGCTGCCTGCCGCATTGGTTGCGGTTAAGGTATAGGTAGTTGTAACGGCTGGTGACACATATTTGCTTCCCTGGGAAGGGACAGGGCCGACCCCAGGTTCTATGGTAACGGATGTGGCATTTTCTACCGTCCACCACAATATGGAGGATTGACCGTCACAGATAGGATACAACTCGGATTCGAATACCCGGATCATTGGAGGATCACTGGTAGGGGAAGCAGGAACATTTGTGCTGGGAACTACGTCCTGTGAAGGTGAAGGTTGAACAGTAGAGCGGACTGCAACCAGTGCACTGGAGGTGCATTCCCTACCACCGTCACGGAGGATCACCGAGACTATGCTGCTCCCGGCTGCCGTAAACGCTACCGACAGCGAATTGCCCGGCCCGCTCTGAATTTTTCGCCCATCAACCTTCCAAGAATAGACGGGATTGGCCGGCGCAGCGCCCGGAACCGCCGTGAAAATGTACTTTCTGCCCGTCACCGCTGCCAGGGTGCCCGGCTGGATCTCGAGCCTACATGAAGATATCCCGCACTTGACGGTTTTGAAGGTGCGGCCGCCAGCGTTGATTACCATATACACCGAATCGCCATCTTCAATCTGGAACCTGTCGGCGTCGGCTGACGGGGCACTCTTCGGCTCGCCCGTATACAGTATCAGGCCTTTCTTGAGGGAGCCGTTCCTGAACTGTATGGAATCGGACAGTCTTTTATTTTTGGTCTCGTTCCACAGCTCCGCCGGACCGGAATATTGTATCGGCTGCATGCCTTGCTGCTGCCAGTCCAAGTCCTTGTCGATCATATGTGTCATGCGGCTAACCACATTAAATTCCTGCCTGCCCTGGCTCGGGGAGGAGGAGCGCTGCAGCTCCATGCTGAAATCCATCGTGGGGAAGAACCTGTCTATCACCTTTATATTGGCCTTGATTGCAATCGGTATCAGCACCCCGGCCTGGTCGAAAGCGAACGCCATCGGCACGATCCAGCGCTTGGCGGGGCTGACCATTGGTCCGAACGCATAGTAGATGTAGGACTTCTGAATCAGGGGGGCCAGCTTTTTATTGAAATATCTGCCGTATATGAGCGGGTCTCCAGTGGCTACCTTGGGCGGGTTTATCGAGGCCAGAGGTATGAGTTCTTTGAACTGCGGCAGCGGGTAGGGATTTTCACCGTTGTGCGGCGGCACTTTCGCATCCTTGTCGTAGATTGTATCGCTGGAATAGAAATACTCGTTGGTAAACAGGGCGATATAGTCATACATTTCCGCAATCACCCTGGCCTGGTCAATCTGGGCGCCGATCCCCGGCTCTACAGGGTAATCGCAGACCGCCAGGACGGTCGTTTCGGTTACGCCGGCTTCAACAGGGTCGATGTTGAAGACGGGGTGGGAGTCATTGCGCGTGTGTGCCGGCTGGGTCATGTCGGCGATCATGTGCATGGTCTCGCCCAGGCTGCGGAAGGCCTTGCCCAGGTAATCGTTGCGCAGCTGTGCCGGGGAATCCACCGTCAGGGCAGGATCGCGGAAATCGCTGCCGGGTATGACACGGGCGCCGTCGTCATCCGCTATCTCCATCGATTTCTTGTAATATTCCAGCGCCTTTTTCCAACTGTACGGGTTGTCGGGGGAGGCGAAGGCCCAGTATCTGGCGCTTGTTGCGGGCATATAGAGCCCGTGCAGAGTATCCTGGTCGGTCAACTGCGGCGGCCCAACGTTCGTAATGGGGTTGTAAAAATGCTTCACCGCCGCCCAGAGTTCAGGCTCGTCAGCCGAAAAGCCGCCGTGAATGACCCATTCTTGGAAACTTTTCATGCCGAACTGGACGGTATGAGTCTTCTCAATATAAGTGTTGCCTATGACTTCCGGACCGCCATAGTTACGGGTCCGGTCAACCTGCGAGTTGGCGTATTTGAGAGTATTGCCGTACTGAGCAAAGAACCTCAACAGCGCCTGTTGGTTAATTTCCTGGTGGGCCTTGAACGCTTTGCCCTGGTCCCATGCCCTGGCCTCGCCTGGATCTGTGGCGACCAGCATGGATATGGCCGTAGCTGCCAGCATAAGCCTCACAAAGATATTTCGGCGAAAGTTGCTGCTTTGCTTCATAGGTTCTTCAGCATCCACTGCCCGTCAATTTTGATAAACTGAAAATAAAAAGGCTGGCCGTCCACCATTACCGTATATTCGGCGACCCTGCTGTATTGCTGGCTGTCCGCCGAAAGGAAGCTCAGCCTGGCCCCGCTGAGAACGGCTGACATCTTGGGCATCATATCGGGAGACTTAGTGAACATCTGGCGGTACTGGTCCCGCTCCTGCGGCTGGAAATAGGCCATTGACCCTTCCACGTTCTTGCTCTTGAGTGTGCTGCTCAGACCGCTGATCTTGCCGTCCAGGGCGGACTGCTCCTGTGGCAAATCCGGCAGGGCCTGCCACCCATTATTCGTCCCGCTCTGACCGGGAAGCGTGACGGACGGGGTCTGCGAAGGGGTGACTTCCGGGGGCTTGGGCTTCTGCCCGGGCAACATGAACCTGATTCTGCTAAACAGGGGCGTGCAGATGCAGGTGAACCCGCCCTGCTTACTCGGCAGACACCCCGCAATAACAATGCAGACAAGGATTATTGAGACGCCTATTAGAAAATTCCGCTTGCTCCTTGTCACCCGCTTCTCGCACAATAAAGATTTAATGCATAGAGACTTAGTGGTTTATTATATCATTACTATCATTTGCATCGGCAACCCCTTTGCCTTTTCGCATAGATAAATGTGTCTAACCTGACGTGGTGCAAAATCCTATTTGGTGCTCCACTGCCTGTACCTCTTTTTCAACGATTATTCTTCTGGGCAATCTTATGTAAATGTTACCCGGTTGTCAATGTGTGATTTAAAGAAAGGTAATAGGATTACCTAAGACGGTGGGCCATTACCAATCTGGAAGTTAATTTACCGTTCGCGCTAATAACCGGTAGACAAGAAAGTTCGGGATCCGTCCAGAATGGTTATTGTTTTAGCTTCAGGTTTTGAATGGAGGGGGACACTGGACGGTTCCCGAACTCCTGTTTGAGAGTAAAAAGCATATTCCAGCGCTCCAGCAATTTCTCATAGCATAGCGCACACACCAAAGTACCAGTAAAGATTTGAAAGGTTTGACATTAATA
>CAIYTC010000077.1 GCA_903929005.1 uncultured Dehalococcoidia bacterium
CAGCGAGGCATCACTCCGCAGGGCATCAAGAAAGCGGTCAGGGACATAACCGATCGTGTGAGAGTCGTGGCGGAGGAAAGGGCTAAATATGACGCCGCACCTGTGCCGGTTGACGAGATAGCCAGGCTGATAAAGGAACTTGGGGCGCAGATGAAAAAAGCGGCTAAAAACCTGGAATTCGAGAAGGCGGCCCTGCTGCGCGACCGCATCGTAGAACTCAGAAAGGACGAGGAGCTCTTTTCGCCTTTCAGGAAAAAGAAGTAGTCTCGAGGCATTACGCCGCTAACGATGGGATTGCTTCGCTACCTGCCACGCCTTCGGCTCGCAGCTTCGGCTCACCGCAATGACATTTTTGGGCGGCAGCCTCGCAATGGCGTTTTTGTGTCTGTCTTTGCGAGGAGCCTTTTTATTTTGTCTTTGCGAGGAGCGAAGCGACGAAGCAATCTATTCACCGCGGACAGATTGCCGCGCCCTTCGGGCTCGCAATGACGAGGTAGTAAAAGGACCCGCAATGACATTTTTGGGCCCGCAATGACAGTATTAAAACGCAATGACAGGCATTAGACCACGTTAACGCTCAACGGGAATTTTGACATGGCCTCGCAGTTCTTCTCTTTGATCAAGATCGGGTTCTCGTAGCGGAAGCCGATATTCTCCTCGGGGCAGGCGTACTGCACGGCGCAAATCAGCAGCTCGTTCTTCTGATAAACGTGTTCGGGGTTGGTCCAATACTGGAAGGGGCCGTCGTTGAGGCCGATGCGCCATTCGTCGCCCATCATGCCGATGCCGTGCTCGAAGCCGGGCACCATGTAGTCCTGGAAACCCCTTTCCTCGGCGAAGGCCAGCATCTCATCGGCTAATTTCGTGGGTGAGATACCGGCGCGGTAGGTTATCAGCACCTGTTTCATCAGGTCAACGAAGTTCTTGCCATGCCATAACTGCCGCTTGGTGGCCTTGCCCAGGAAGTAATTGTGCGAGTGGTCGCCCAGTCCCAGCCTGTACATGGCATGCAGATCAGCCATCAGGGATTCACCCGTCTTTAGTTTGCGCCTGCTGGCCGGTGTACAGCCTCCGGCTGCCAACCCGGTCCTGTAACCGGAAGCAATCTCGTTGCCGCCGGTGAATGACCACTCCCACTCGCTGCCGGCCTTGCGCATGGCATAAGCCGCCAGTCCTCCTACCTCTGTCTCGGTCATTTTGGCGTAGCCGCCGTCTTTGATGGCATCGTAAACCGCCTTATGGCCGACATCAACGATACGGGAGGCCTCGCGGAAGCGGTTGATGGTCCCGTCATCTTTGATCAGGGACAATTTATCGATGATTTCATGGGCGTTCTGGAAGTGGGCTTTGGGCATCACGGCTTTGAGCATGAGGTATTCGAACAGCGTCAGGTGCCCCTCCGGCAGGTAGTTGCCCATGCCTGTCTCCATCCCGACCACACCCTTTCCACCTTTCAGATAGGGCTTTATCAGCATGGTCAGCAGGGATACCTGGTCCTGGCCACCCATCGGCCCGTATCCGAGCACGTGGTCCTGATCCAGCCACGATTCATCCTCCACGCGGGCGGCATCTATGACGAAGGTGACCGCTGTGGGCAGTCCGCTGGGCGGGATGACCACGAAGCTGCGCC
>CAIYTC010000078.1 GCA_903929005.1 uncultured Dehalococcoidia bacterium
ACGGAGTCTCGGTTGATTTCTTTTCCTACAGGTACTGAGATGTTTCAGTTCCCTGCGTTCGCTCCATACGGCCTATACATTCAGCCGCAGGTGATGCCATCTGGTTGCCCAGTGACAACGAGTTGCCTCATTCGGAAATCCCGGGATTAACGGTTGCTAGACACCTGCCCCGGGCTTATCGCAGTCAGCCACGTCCTTCATCGCCTCTCGACGCCAAGACATCCTCCATACACCCTTAGTAACTTGACCATATCAATCTAGGATTGAATGGTAGATTCAAGTCGCCTTCATGCGCTCATTGATTGTAGTTTTCCCACATGTGTGTAGAAAACTTGCTGAGAATTTTCATTCTCACGCATCCGCATATGGACTTGTCAAAGATCACTACTGCGGGCAGCCCTTGCTGCCGGAAGCCACGTATTGTACGCTGGCTGTTTTCATTTGCAATCAGGATTTTCACATTTTGTGAAAATTTTTTCCTGATGCCCCCGGGAGCGTTTCTGCCGCCCCGATCCCGACCTTCTCTCGGTTCTCCAACGCCGTTGGCAAAGGAGAATGGAGACGACCGGGATCGAACCGGCAACCTCCGGCTTGCAAAGCCGACGCTCTCCCAGTTGAGCTACGTCCCCAAGCCTTCGGCATTTATGATTTATGATTGACGATTTATGATTCGGGCTTCCGCCTCGGCGTAAGCCGAAATCGCAAATCAAAAATCGCAAATCATAAATTCCGAGTGGGCCCGGGTAGATTCGGACTACCGACCTCACGCTTATCAGGCGTGCGCTCTAACCAACTGAGCTACGAGCCCTGGAAGAACCCAACCTCGGCTTTGTGCTGCAAAACCGGTCAGCCTCAATTGGTTCGAACGTCGGTTTATATCCATTCACTTTCGAAAGAGCAACAAAAAAACCGCTGCTTTTACTGCCAGCGGTTCGGAAACCTTCAGGACAGGTTGTCCCGGCAGTCAAAGCTTGAGCTTACAGGTTATCAGAACTTGGTTCAAGAGTCGTTTACCTTTCACAGGTGATTACTCTTCATCCACTGATGGGGATTATTCTATCCCGCCACTGGTATGCCGTCAAGCCCCTTTTTATTTTGTTCCCACAATTATCCTTGTCTTGTTTACGCCCGCGTGCCCTGGGAGGTTCGTTCGTCAAAAAGGCTTTGCGCTCCCGCGAAAAGCCTGCTCCTGGCACGCAAGGCGACGGCTCGGCCCCGTGCCGGCCCCTAACAAATACTAATCTCGGAATAGTCGCCATGCAAATCACCAACGGCCTCTAAGCATCAAGGCCGTGCCGCCACAGCCTTTTGGGGAATGTAGAATTGCCCTGCGCCCAGGCCAAAGCCGCTGAGAGCGGCTGTGGTGCCGTCCAGAGCCTCGGCCACCTCCAGGACGGCGGTCTCGGCGGGCTGATAGGCTTCCACATGCCCATCGACAAAGCCGGCTTGCAGCTTGAGGTGCACGCCGGTCGAGTCCGGCGGCCCGTGAAGACGGCGAAACCAGTAAGCCGGGGCTTCATGGGTCTCAGCCGTAACCTCGGCGTGCGCCAGAGGCTCACAGCTTCCGAAGGCGTCGGGGCTGCGCCAGTGGTTGAAGCCGAAGTAGTCGCTCGTCAGCAGACGGCTGCATCCGGGCCGGCCGTCGTCGGTCTGCGGGCCGTAGAAGGAACGCCGCTGGTCTGTGAGATGCCCCACGTAGTTCCAGAAGAAGCAGAAGCTGCCCAGGACGCTGTCATCCGTGAAGCCGGTATCGGGATTGTCCCACTGCTCCCCGGCCCGCCAGGCATCCTCCAGATACGGATAGGGCCGGGGACTGCTGGGGCATGACAGGATCGCGGCCTTGGGGAGGTAGCTGCGCAGGTAACTGGCCATCGAACACTGATAGCCCGCGGCCCGCGGCTGGCAGGCCTTCAGCATCCGCGGCTCCTGCCAGCGCCAGGTGCGGCCCAGCATCGCGGCCGTCGCTACCGATTCGGGATACCAGCCCTGGTGATCGGCAGCGTAGAGACTGACGGCCAGGACGACCTGCCGCTGCCGGCTGCCTCCCACCAAAGAGCGGGCGGCACGCCGGGCCTGGCC
>CAIYTC010000079.1 GCA_903929005.1 uncultured Dehalococcoidia bacterium
GGCCCTCAGCCGCTTTACTATCGGAATCCGGGATTTGCCCTGTAGAAGGGCCACATCCATGAGCCATTTGGGTCGTCTTAATGATACCACTTAATGATACTTTTAGTGCTTAGCGGGCGACGGCCGCGATGGCAAAATATGTCAGTACAACTGAATAAATGACGGGATTTGGGGAATTACATGATCAGCAGAACTCCAACCGAATATAAAGAGCCCATGGATTTTGAGTCTGAAGACATCATCCGGGTGGCCATTGGCGACAGCCGGGAAGCCATGCGGGCGGGTATCAGGCAAATGCTGAGCAGCGAAGAGAATATTAAGGTAATAGGCGAGGCGCGCAACGGCAAGGAATTACTGGCCATTATCCAGCAGTTGAGCCCCGATTGCGTGATCTTAGACGGGAAAATGCGCGGGGTGGACAGTCCCCAGATCATCGGCGAAATTAAAAAATTGGTCAAAAACATCGATGTCATCGTATTAAATGACGAAAAGGGTTTATTGATACCGGCTATTGAGAGCGGTGTCTCGGGTTTTATCACCAGGGATATCAGCCGGGGCGAATTAGTCACCGTTATCCGCATCATCCATCTCTGGCATTCCGTACTATTCAATAACGGTGCGCACTTCGCGCTGGTGAGGCTCTAATCGATAAGAATTTATAAAAAGATGAGTGCAACAGGAGGTGCGAAAGCGAAAAAAACAACCCGGAGCCATCAATCACAGGGCAGACATAAATACACTTAGTAAAAAGTAAATCCGCAAGAGTGCAAAAAAAATATTTGGAGGTTCAAATTGAAGAACAATTTCTTCGGAAAATTCGCAAAAGCAGTGGCTAACATGCACCGAGAGCAGCGGGGCATGACCGGCCTGGAAACTGCCATCATCCTGATTGCCTTTGTAACAGTAGCAGCCGTATTCGGCTACGCCGTCCTCAGCGCAGGACTCTTCTCCGCCGAGCGCGGCAAGGAAACCATCTACGCCGGCCTGCAGCAGGCCAAGGCTAACATGGAAATATCGGGTTCAGTTATCGTCAATTGTGATGCCCTCGGTGCCAATGCTACGGCTAGTACCATTAAATTCACCGTGCGGAATGCTATTGCCGGAACACCCATAGACATGATACCTAACACAACAAGCGGTCAAAATTTAAACAGATGCGTCATCAGCCTGACCACTGCAGAGGTATACGACAACAACATCCAGTGGACCGCCGCAAAAATTGGTAATGCTGACACTGACGATTTACTCGAGGCTGGAGAGCAGTTTGAGGTAACAGTTAATCTGGCAGACCTCGGTGGAAGCAATGCCCCTGACTATGACAATTTCACCGATCCTGGCCTTGGTGTTAATGACTGGTTCAACATCCAGGTAAAACCGACCCAGGGATCCACCATGACCATCCAGAGGACCCTGCCGGCCGGCCTGGACACCATCATGGATATGCACTAAACACTGAAACTTTACAATAGTACCTATGCTAAGCAGGGGGGCACAGCCGGACAGACCGAATTCAGAGACGGCTGTGCCCCCCGAAAATAATAGGACCAGCAAATGACAGGGGGTTCAAATTGAAAAGAAATATTTTCGGAAAATTCGCCAGAGCAACGGCTAACATATACAGAGGACAGCGCGGCATGACCGGCCTGGAAACGGCAATCATCCTGATCGCCTTTGTTACCGTGGCCGCCGTCTTCGGCTATGCCGTCCTCAGCGCCGGGCTCTTCTCGGCTGAGCGGGGCAAGGAAACGGTCTACGCCGGCCTGGCGCAGGCCAA
>CAIYTC010000080.1 GCA_903929005.1 uncultured Dehalococcoidia bacterium
CGCGGCGCAGGGCAGGCCGTCTATTTCCTGGTAGGCATTCATAACAGAGAGCACTCCACCTTCCCTGACGGCCTTTTCAAAGGGATACAGATACACTTCCCGCAGCATGCGCGGCGGGATATCGGAGGGCGCGTGGTTAAGGCCTGCCTCCGGCTTGCCATATCCGGCAAAATGCTTCACGGTGGCGATCACACCGTTCTTGATATCACCGCCCTGCAATCCCCTGACGTAGGCAACGCCCATCCTCGCTATGAGGTAAGGGTCTTCGCCGAAGGTCTCCTCCATCCTGCCCCATCTGGGGTCGCGGGCTACATCCAGTACCGGTGAGAGCCCCTGGCGCACGCCCACAGCCAGCATCTGGTTCCGGATGGCTTCTGTCATCCTTTCGACAAGCTCAGGTTCCCAGGCGCTGGCCAGGCCTATTATCTGCGGGAATATGGTAGCCTCCCTGGCTATGAAGCCGCTCAGGCACTCTTCGTGAACGATGGCCGGGATGCCCAGCCTGGTATTTTCCACCAGGAACCTCTGCAGGCCATTGACAAAGACGGCGATTTGGCCGGGTTCCAGGGCGGTACCGACCCCGGCCCGGCTGATCTGGCCAAGACCGTTTTTCATCAGTACAGCGGCTTTTTCTGGTGAGAACTTCCGCTTATCCAGCACCTCCATGGCCCAGATGGAGCCGATTTGGGCGATCTTCTCATCCAGCGTCATTTTAGAGAGCAGGTCTTCCACCCTGGCATCAAGCGGCCTTGCAGCGTCCCGGTATATCTCCATTTCACTCCTTATCGAATCACGCACCTGCTATACGGGGTAGCTCGCGACGAAAGACGCGTCCTCATTGAAAAACTCCTTTAAGGAGGGGTACAGGGCATGGTATATTTCGTAAAGACGCAGATACCGCTCCACCGCGGCAGCAGCGGGCTTTTTAATATCCTTCGTATGGATAAGGCTGCTGCAGGCCGTTTCAACCGATGCAAACATACCGGCGCCTGCGGCAGCCAGTATAGCTGCCCCGTAGGCCGGCCCTTCATCGCTGCCCACCCTGGCTACCTCAACATTAAATATGTCGGCCGCCATCTGCTGCCAGAACCCACTTCTGGCCCCGCCACCGGAAAAATGTATGCGTGAGGCATTGACCCCACTTTCTTTTCCCAACCTCAGGCAATCTTTCAGGCTCAGGGTAATCCCTTCCATCACCGCCCGTGCCATGTGTGCCCTCGTATGGCGCAGCGACAGCCCCAGGAAAGCACCCCTGGCGTCGGCATCAGCATAAGGTGTCCTTTCCCCCGCCAGGTAGGGAAGGAACAGCAAGCCCTCTGAGCCTGCGGGGGCTTTCTCTGCCAAACGGGTTATGATCACGTAAGGGTCAACCCCTTCATCAGCAGCCTGCGCCTTGATATCCTGGCCAAGATTATCGCGGAACCAGCGCAATGAACCGCCGGCAGCCAGCGTCACACCCATCATATGCCACTTGCCGGGTACGGCATGGCAGAACGAGTGCAGCCTGGCCTGGGAATCGCAAGCAGGCGTATCGCAAGGCCAGAAAATAACACCGCTGGTTCCCAGTACACAGGATGCAACGCCGGCATTCACTATACCGTTACCTACCGCGCCCGCCGCCTGGTCACTTCCACCCCCCACAATCGGCGTACCCCTGGCGAGGCCGGTCAGCTTGGCAGCATCTGCACTGACATGGCTGCTGATTACAGTTGATTCAAAACACTCGGGTAGCCATCCCCCGGGGATTTCCAGCGCGTCAAGCATTTCAGCGGACCATTTACGTTCCCTGACATTGAAAAGCAGTGTCCCCGAAGCATCGGAAACCTCCGTGGCGAAAACCCCGGCCAGCCTGTAGCGGATATAGTCCTTGGGCAGCAGGATTTTCCTGACTTTAGCATAGGCCTCGGGTTCGTTTTGCTTCAGCCATACAATTTTGGGTGCGGTGAAGCCGGCCAACGCCCGGTTGGAGGTAAGCTCAACCAGCTTTTGCGCGCCGACTATGGCGGTAATCTGCCGGCACTGCTCAACGGTCCGCTGATCATTCCAGAGGATGGCGGGCCGCAAGATTTCCCCCCCGGCATCGAGGAAAACCGAACCGTGCATCTGGCCGGAAAGGCCGATAGCGGCCGCCTTCACCTCTTCACCCACCGCTGCGCAGGCTTGAGCCAGGCAACTTTTTACGGCGGCAACGGTCGCATGCCACCAGGCTTCAGCGTCCTGCTCGGCCCAGTTAGGCCTGGGCATAAGCAGCGGGTACTCACCGTTGCCTGATACCACAACTTCACCCTTTTCTGAAACGAGCAGGACTTTAACGCCTGTCGTCCCCAGGTCAATGCCCAGCGTATATTGCATTAGAATGAAATTTACGCAGGTATCTTTACAATTTGGGCTTTTTATCAGCCCACGGGTGCGCCTTTTCAAAAGCGGCGGCAGCGCGCAACACCAGCGCTTCGTCAAACCGTCTGCCGACTATCTGCAGGCCGACAGGCAACCCCTCCGAATTGAACCCGCAGGGAATGGAGGCAGCCGGCTGTCCCAGGAAATTAAACGGGAACGTGAAGCTGACCCAGTTGCTCGGGCTGCCCTCGTGTCCATCGATTTTCTCCGGCCCCAGCGGCCCAACTGCGAAAGCGGCCACAGCCGTGGTGGGCGTCAGCAGCAGGTCGTACTTTTCGAACACCACGGCTGCCTGACAGGTGAGCTTCTGACGGTCAAACTGTACCTGTATCACGTCGCGGTTGGTAAAGGTCTCTGCAAAATCCAGGAAAGGCAGGTACGGCGGATAGGCAACGCTCTTATATTTTTCCATCTGGTTAAATAACGCCGTGTATGTTTCCGACAGCACGGTCGTCAGGTATGCGCCTTCCATGCTGATCCAGCCCGGCTTTATATCATCCACCTGGCAGCCCATCTCCCTGAAGCTAAAGGCCGCTTTCATAGTCATCTCCAGTACCTCGCGGTCTAACGGCAAGCCGGCGCCCAAATCCGAGGAGTAAGCGATGCGCATGCCGCGGATATTTCCTTTCATGTCCTCCCTGAACTTGCCCGGGTATTCAGGCAATGAATTCTGGTCGTAGATCGAAGGCCCCGCCATTACGTCCAGCATGAGCGCGGCATCCTCGACCGTGCGGGTTATGGGTCCTTCGTGATTAATCGTTTCCCAGCCCGCTATATGCGGGTAATACGGCACCCTCCCGTAGGTAGGCTTCAGACCGAAGACTCCGCACAAGCTGGAAGGGATGCGTATGGATCCGCCGCCATCGTTGCCCTGGGCAACCGGGCATAGTCCGGCGGCAACCGCGGCCGCCGATCCTCCGCTTGAGCCTCCGGGCGTCCTGCTCAAATTCCATGGGTTGAGTGTTTTGCCGAACAGGACATTGTCCGTAATGCCCACCAGGCCGAATTCAGGCAGGTTGGTTTTACCGAGGATGACGGCGCCGGCCTCTTTCAGCCTTGCAACCAGTACCGCATCCTCGCCGGGCACAAAATCCTCATAGAGCTTGGAGCCGTCGGTGGTCCTGATGCCCTTGGTAAAGGTATTATCCTTAATAGCTACCGGCACGCCATCCAGCGCCCCCGGCGCTCCATCCCGGTACCTTTTAGCCGATTCATGCGCTGCGATCAGGGCGAGATCGGCTGCAAGGGTAACGAAGGCATTAATTTTAGGATTGATTTTAGCAATGCGTTCAAGCTGAGACTGTACCACTTCCACCGGCGAGAGCTTCTTCTTTTTATAGGCATCCATGAGTTCAACCGCGGACATCCAGCAAATTTCAGACATATTGTACATATCCCTCCTCTGCAAAGTATGGATAGCATAAACCGCCCGCTGATTGATGTCAATTAGCCCGTTAACGTGCTAACCAACAGGGCATATTTTCTGTGGGCACAGCAGGACACCTTGCGACTGTGCTATAATTCCCGGGTTGAAAATGTTTAGCTTCAGCTTCATGCCCCGCGATGACAGGTTCTTCGACCTCTTTGAGGTAAGCTCCCAGAACATGGTAAGGGCAGCCGAGAGCCTTAAAGACATGATCTATATATGGGAATCCGTCGACCAGAAAATGGACGAAATGACCAAGATCGAACACCAGGGAGACACCATTACCCACGAGATCATGTTCCAGTTGAACCGCTCGTTTATCACCCCCTTTGACCGGGAAGACATCGGGATGCTGGCACACTCTCTGGACGATGTCACCGACCTGATCCAATCGGCCGCGGATACCATGGTGCTCTACAAGGTCAAGACCCCGGGAAAGCGCGCCCGGGAACTGGCGGACATCATTGTCCAGATCACTAAAGAAGTGGAAAACGTCATGCCCAGCCTGCGAAAACACAATGCCAACCTTGAGAAAATATTAAATAGCTGCGTGGAAATAAACCGGCTGGAAAACCTGGCCGATACAATTTACCGCGCGGCGCTGACCGAGCTGTTCGAGGATGATACCGATATCGCCGATATCATCAAGTGGCGGGAGATATACGAACACATGGAGAGCGCCACCGATATGTGTGAAGACGTGGCCAACGTCCTGGAAAGCGTTGCCCTCAAGCACGCCTGACCACAGGCTTCTCAGCATTTGTACTGATTAACAAACGAGGAAATGGCAGGAGGCCTGTGAAATGACGATGAAGGAACTCGTTTATAAGAACCGCAGCTACCGGCGTTTCTACCAGGACGTGCCCGTTACATTGGATACACTGCGCGAGTTGGTTGACCTGGGACGTATGTCAGCGTCATCACTGAACCTGCAGCCGCTCAAATACATACTTTCCAACGATACAGAAAAAAATGCCCTGATATTTGCCCGGGTAGGCTGGGCGGGCTATTTAAAGGACTGGCCGGGGCCGGTTGATGGGGAAAGGCCCTCTGCCTATATAATAATGCTGGGAGATACACAGCTAAGCAAGCACGTTGGCTGGGACCACGGCATTGCCGCTCAAAGCATACTGCTGGGCGCCACGGAAAAGGGCTTGGGCGGGTGCATGATCGCCACTATACACAGGGAAAAGCTGGCGGAAAGCCTGGGGATTGATCCGCGCTACGAGATATTGCTGGCCATAGCCATCGGCAAACCCAGGGAGAAAGTTATTGTCGATCAAATAGCGGAGGACGGCGACGTCAAATATTGGCGGGACGGCCAGGGCATTCATCACGTCCCCAAGCGGGCACTCAACGATATAATCATCAGTTAGGCGCGGATTCCCCCGCCAAACCTGCTTTTTTCCGCATCTCCGGCCTGCTGCCCTGTTTTGCATTGAAACACAACAGCTTATTCCCAAATCATTAGCAGAGGGCTATAATGGGACATAATAGTAAATATGCACCTATAACTAATACAATATGCTACTGAAATTAGATTGGCGCTACTATTTAACCACAGTATCACTGTTAGCGTTGCTGTGCCTTGCTTTTGCTGTTTCCTGCGCCGTTGATAAAACCTCGCTACCGGCCAACCCTGCGAGTGAGAATGCTACAATTCCTGTCAATGCGACTACTGCTACGGCCCTTGATATCAAGTCTTTTCAGGCCCAACCCAGGACCCTAAAGGCCGGTGAGACTTCAACGCTTACATGGAACGTGTCCGGGGCTTCCTCGTTGTCAATCGAACCCGTTACCGGTATTGTTTCGGGAAACAGCGGCAGCTTTTCCATCTCACCCGGGGAAACCACTTTGTACACATTAAAAGCGTCTGACGGCCGGCTTGAAATCATGGCCAAATTCCTGGTCATAGTCAAAACAGAGGATGGCTCAATAATCTGGCCCAATAGCAGTTCGGACAATGCGACGCCCGAGCAGCCCTATGAAGGGTGGAGTTACTACCCGAATAAATACATAGAATGGAAGATCGCTGATCGTTACCAGCATCCCGACTCCAGTGTCGGAACTTGCTGGCACATAGGATTCATTACCAACAACCACCCCGGGTGGATGATGACTAACGTAACTATCCAGAACAGATTAATCCTGGGCGAAGTATTGCCCGGTGCGCAGGGGAGCTATACAACCAGCATAGACTGCAAACAACTGCCCGAGCTTAAATGGAAATGGAAAATTTACAAGTAACCGGCCTTGATAAGACGCTTTTTACCGAAAATGTGCCAACGGGATAAAATGATGAACAGTCTTTGGAATAAGGCCGCCTGCGCAATTATTTTAATATGTTTTGGGGCGGTTTCCCTGTCCTGTTTCATTTTCGACCGTCCGGCCGATCATTACAAAAAAGGCAACGAATATTACAGCCAGAAGCAGTGGGACAAGGCCATCGATGAGTACGAGAGGGCGATCAGCATGGACTCCAGCCAGCCGTTCTTCTACATCAACCGCGCGCTGTCCTATAACCAGGTAGGCGAATATGACCTTGCTATTGCGGATTGCAGCAAAGCCATCGATAAAAAGCCCAATATCGCGTTAGCCTATACCACACGCGCTTCAGCGTACAACGAAAAAGGCCTTTATATGCTTGCATTGGGGGACTCGGAGAAGGCAGTGGAATTGAATCCCAGGTTAGCCCTGGGCTATATTAA
>CAIYTC010000081.1 GCA_903929005.1 uncultured Dehalococcoidia bacterium
ACGGCTTTATCAACCCAACCCTGTATTATAGGCGAGCACCAGGCGCGGATTTGCATGGCATTCATAACGATGCCGCGATGCGAGTGCATCACCCCCTTGGGCGTGCCGGTCGTACCTCCGCTGAATAGGATGAGGGCAGTATCCTGGGGGCCGACTGATATGGGGGGTAGCGGCTCACCGGCATATTTCCGCAGGATATCCTGAAACCAGAGATCACCCGGTTGCAGCTCGATCCTGTGTCCCTGCTTTTTTTCCATTAAAAGGGTGAACATGACGCGCATGAACGGGCTCAGGTATTCCTTGATGGAGGTGGCTATGACCGTCTTTACATTGGTTTGCGATTGTACTTTTTTGACCTGGCTGTAGAAGGGCGTCAACACGATTACCGTCTCGGCGCCGCAGTCCTTGAGGGCATGTATCAGCTCTTCCTCGGAGTACAGCGGGTTGACCTGTGCGGCAATACCTCCCGCTCTCCATACGGCAAATTGGCTTATGATTATCTGGGGACAGTTGGGCATCATCAGCGCGACGCGGTCACCCTTTTTCACGCCAGAACCGGCCAATGCCCTGGCCAGCAACTCAACATATTCAACAAACTTTTGATAGGATATGGTATTGCCTTTAAACCAGATCATGGTTTTATCGGGACCCTGGGCTGCATTTTCCTTGATAACGTCCAGCAGCGTGATGTCAGGATATGGTTCCAATGTATGGGGCACACCTTTGTCGTAGTTGTTTAACCAGGGATAGTCAGCCACTTCGGACCTCCTCGTCTCCTAATTTTACTCCGCAGGCTTTCTGCTGGCAGCGATTATAGCATGAACCGGGATTTCCCATATCAATTCGCAACCAGGCAATTGTCATCCGTCATCATCTGCAGTCACAAGAGTATACCTTAACCAAATAGCTGTAGTCCCCTGATATTTATCCCTGCGGCAAATGGTTCTTTACGGAATTGATCATAACCTGGAAATTCTCGAATTTGGCGTCGAACGGTATTGTGCACCCGGTGCTCAGGATGAAACCCGTCTTCCCTTTGCCGATATGGTCGATCAGCTTTTCGCAATAGGCCTGCATCTCTTGGGGTGTGCCGATGCTGCTGAGTGAGGCGGGGACGTCTCCCATGATACACATATGGTTTTTGAGTATTTCCTTGGCCTTAAAGATATCCGTGGTGCTGTCCAGCTCGCAGACGCACATTTTCTTCGGGAGGTCGAGGAGGTAGGGCAGATTGAGCGTCCAGTCCTGGTCGAAATGCATCACCGTTATCAGCCCTTCGCCGGCAAATGCGTCTATCATCTTTTTCATATAGCGGAATTCAAATCGTTCGAATATCCTTAACGGGTAGTAGAAACAACCGCCCCTTTCCAGTATCAATTCTACGCCCGGTATGCCGGTCGTACGGGCCGCTTCAATAGCAAATACAATCAGATCGTCGATCATGGCATCCATAACAGCCTGGACCTTGTCGGGGAACCGGTAGAGATCCTGCGTAAACGAAACCAGCGACCTCCTGGTGGAAAGGAACATAAGCGGCGACATAACAATGGAGCCGCAAAGTGAGGGGATGTTGCGGGCCTTCCACACTTCACCTTCGGTCCTGTAGCGGTCCATCTGCCTTTTGGTCCAGGCGAGTAAAATCTCCGGGTCCAGGGGGAAAAAGCGTCCGAGGTGCTTTTCGGCGAAGCCTGTCCAGCCCAGCTTTATTATCTCGTCGTAGTCCTCGATCGTAAGGAGCTCTTTTTCTATGAACTGGGGCGACGAATCAAGAGAAAAGCCCGGTTCCTTCCCGGGGTACCTCGTATCACCGATGACTACCTGCATAACGGCAGCAATGCTGGGGGGTATGGGAAGGCTATATCCCGGCAGGATCATGGCATCCCAGCCGCCGACGTCATTGAAGGTATCGACGATGGCCTGGAAGCCCCTGCGGGGGTGGGAGATGCCCTCGGCCACCGTCATGCCCCTGTGCCTGGATGGAAACATAACGTCCATAAGGGGCGCGACAGGGATACGGTCACATGGCTCAAGCTTGATAGCGGCCCAGGTACGCCGGGTGGGGGTCATGGTCTCCTTGATCACCTATCTCACCTCCCCGGCCAGTTTCTTGCACAGTTCAACCCCTTCAGGGGCGTCGTCCGTGAAGGCGTCGGCGCCCACGTATTTGCGGACGACCTCGGTGACGATGCCGCCTCCGATGATGACCTTTACCTTATCTCGCAGGCCGGCCGCTTCCAGCGCCTGGACGGTCTGTTTCATGGACTCGAAGGAGGGTGTGAGCAGGCCGGAGATGCCCAGGATGGGTGCCCCAGTTTCCTTCAGCTTATTAACGAAGACCTCGGGGGCTGCATCTACGCCCACATCGAAGATTTCGAAGCCGGCGGCTTTTAGAAGCGTGGCCGCGATATCCTTTCCGATGTTATGGATGTCGCCCCTGGCGGTGCCGAGCACCATTTTGGCGAGCGGCTTTCCGCACTGGCCCGCTTTCAAATTAGGCTCGATGGCGGCCATGGCCTCCTTAAATATCTCGCCGGACATGATCAGTTCGCCCAGGAAATACTCTTTATTCTTGTAGCGTTGTCCGACGATTTCCATGCCCCGGCGGCACTCATCCACTATCGACATTGGGTTTGTGCCCGAGGCGATTTTATCCTGCACGATTTTCTTGACCTCGTCTTCCTTGAGGTCGGCTATGGCATCGGCGAGCTCAGACATGATTCCTCCTATAATTAGTTATAGTTCGACTCCAGTGAACCAAAGCTTAGGGAACCTGTCCGCTCCCTGCCAAATTTTTAACCGGGATTTCCCATACCAATTTCTCAAAAGGCTTGTGTCACTATATCGCTTTGCTATTTGGCTGTCAATATAAAAGCCGGGGTGAAAAGAGCTTGATTTCATGTACTCTTTTTTAATATACTATACTCATTATGAGTACATCGCTGTCTGAGCCATTCCTGGCGCGCTTCCTGCTGGGCAGGACGCGCAGCGCCGTGCTGTCCTATTTATACCGCGACCCCGCACGATCGTATTACCTGCGACAGGTCATAAAGGGGTCAGGGGGCAGTCCGGGTGCGGTCCAGCGCGAGGTCCGCCTGCTTGTCTCTGCCGGACTGGTCGTCCGCAGCATGAAAGGGAGCCAGCCATTTTACTGCGCCAACAGGCAGTGCCTCGTGTACGAAGAGATAAGGGACTTCCTGGGCAAAACCATGTTCGGTCAGCAGACTGCGTCCAGGGCCGCAAGGAATATACTGGTGCCTGAGGACAAGCTATCCGAGCTCTGCCGCAGGCACTACATAACCAGGCTGTCCTTCTTCGGTTCCGTGCTGCGCGATGACTTCGACAGCTCGAGCGATATCGATGTGCTGGTGGAGTTTGAGCCCGGCCACGTGCCTGGCTGGGCCTTCTTCGGCATTGAGGAGGAGCTTTCGCAGATGCTGGGGCGCAAAGTTGAACTGTCCACCCCCGCTGACCTGAGCAAACATATCAGGGACGATGTGGCCAGGGAAGCGGAGATACATTATGGCGGTTAAGCGCGACCGGGCGCTGGTAAAGGACATCATCGACCACGCTTCGGAGGCCGTGGCTATTTCGGGCGGCCGGCGCCGCGGGGACCTCGACACAGACCTGCAATTAAAGTACGCCAGCGAACGCCTTATCGACATAGTAGGCGAGGCAGCCGGCAATTTATCTCCTGAATTCCGCGGACAGCAGCCTGAAATACCCTGGAACCTGATAATTGGAATGCGCAACCGCCTTATCCACGGCTACGGCGAGATCAATCTTGACCGCCTTTGGGCGACGCTTGCGGATGATCTGCCCAAACTGGTAGCAAACCTGAAGGACGCCCTGCAAGATATGACGGGCCGTTAATGAGAAAAAAGGCTACCTGATTTTAAGCCTGTAGAGTATCTCCTGAACCGCCCGGCGGAAGCCGGAATCGAAGGGCAATTGCGTGAGAGGTTTTCCTTTTATATCCAGGTCGGAGATGCTGGAGTCCTCCGGTATGGTGGCGAAGAGCATCAGCCCCGACTTATCCACAGCTTCCTTAAATTCAGCCGGCAGGCCTTTGCGCAGTCGGTTCACCACCAGCAGCACGCCCCCCTTGATATTGGTACGTATCTCCTGGCTGAGCTGCTGCAGGCGGATGCAGGTATTGAGCCCGCGCATGGTGGGGTCGGTCACCGCCAGCAGGAAATCGATATCCTGGGTGGTCTGCCGGCTGATATGCTCCAGCCCGGCCTCGCAATCCATGACCACGTAGTCGTAGCTCTTGGCCAGCTTATCGATGGAGAAACGTATCATGTGGTTGGCAGAGCAGTAACAGCCCGTCCCCTCCGGATGGCCCATGGCCAGCAGGTCGAACCTGTCGGTCTCAACCAGCGATTCGTGTATGCGGGCATTGAGTATCTCCTGCTTGGAGGCATCCATCCTCAATCGTCCGTCTTTTACGGCGTCCTTCATCTTCTCTCGCGTCCTGCCCACCGTGCTCCGCACATCCACGCCCAGGGCGTCGTTGAGGTTGGCGCTGGGGTCGGCGTCCACGGCCAGCACCGCGCCCAGGTTGGCCAGGAAATCTATCAATATGGCTGAGATGGCGGTCTTGCCCACGCCCCCCTTGCCCGCCACTGTAATGGTAACTGTCATGTTATTCAGGCTCCTTAGAAGGCGTCCCCGGTTTCGTCCTGCGGTTTTCAGGTACCAGGCTGACCGGCGACAACCGTATCACAGCATTATACTCCGCGGGGCAGACCAGTTCACAACTGCCGCATTTCGTACACTTTCCCTGGTCAACCACCTTCAGCCCCTGCTCATCGCTGAAGACGGCCTCGGCTGGGCAGGCCAGCACGCAGTGGTCGCAGCCCTTATAGCATTTCTCGGGCAGGATGTAGTAGGCGGTCAGTTCCTTGCAGACGCGCGCCGGGCAGTGCTGCTCCAGCACATGGGCCTCGTACTCACCGCAGAAGTAGCGCAGCGTGGTCAGCACCGGGTTGGGCGCCATCCTGCCCAGGCCACAGAGCGAGCCTTCTTTGATGTCTTCGGCCAACTCCTGCAGGGCTTCCAGCAACTTTAGCGTACCCTGGCCTTTAGTTATATCATCCAGCATAGAGAACATGTGGCAGGTTCCGATACGGCATTGCGTGCATTTGCCGCAGGACTCCTGCCGGCTGAAATCGGTGAAGAATTTGGCGGTATCCACCATGCAGTTGTCCTCGTCCATGACGATAACGCCGCCCGAGCCCATGATAGCGCCGGCCTCCTTCAGCGAGTCGAAATCGATGGGTGTATCCAGCAGGCCTTCGGGCAGGCAGCCTCCCGAGGGTCCGCCGATCTGTACCGCCTTGAATTGCCTGCCCCTCTTCATCCCGCCGCCGATGTCGTAAACCAGCGTGCGCAGTGAGGTCCCCATGGGCGCCTCGGCCAGTCCGGTGTTTTCCAGTTTGCCGGCCAGCGCGAAGAGCGCCGTGCCCGGACTATTCCTCGTGCCGATACCCGCGAACCAGCCGCCTCCCTTCTGTATAATAAGGGGGACATAGGCCAGCGTCTTGACGTTATTGACCAGCGTGGGCTGGCCCCACAGTCCGGCTTCGGCGGGGTAGGGTGGCCGCTGCTCCGGCCAGGAGCGCCTGCCCTCGATGGCGGCTATCAAAGCCGTCTCCTCACCCGAAACGAAGGCCCCTGCGCCTTTGACTATCTCAACTTTATAGCTGAAACCCGACTTTAAAATGTCCCTGCCCAGCAGGCCTTTCTCTGACGCCTGCCGGAGCGCTATCTCCAGCCGCTGGATGGCCAGCGGGTACTCCTCCCTTACGTAAATATAGCCTTGTTTGGCCCCTATGGTATATCCCGCGATGATCAGGCCCTCGATAACAGCCTGCGGGTCGCTCTCCAGCAGCACGCGGTCCATGAAGGCCCCCGGGTCGCCCTCGTCGGCGTTGCAGATGACGTACTTAGTTTTGCTTTTAGCCCGTGAGCACATCGCCCATTTAGCTGCCGTGCTGAATCCGGCGCCTCCCCTTCCCCGCAGTCCTGACTTTTCAAGTTCGCTGAGTATCCTGCCGGGCTTCATCTCCAGCGCCCTGGCAAGTCCCCGGTACCCGCCGCCGGCGATGTAGTGGTCGATTTCCAGCGGTGAGCTGTAGCCGCAGTTGCGCAGCAACACCCTCGACTGATATTTGAACAGGTCGAGTTCGGGGATGTAAACCGCTTCCTCACCACCGCCCGCCACCGTCCCCAGCGCCAGTTCCAGGCAGGGATCATCGCCCCGGACGTAACCTTCCACAAGTTGCGGCGCCATCTGCGGCGTGACGTTGTGGTAGCAGACGGTGAAATCTCCGGGCTTGATGATGACCACCAGCGGCTCGCAGGAGCACAACCCCATACAGCCGACCTCCGACACCCGTGCCTTCCCCTCCAGCCCTGTGATTTCACGCCGGATAGCCTCAAGGACGGCCATCGAGCCGGCAGCGCGCCCGCAGGTAGCCGTGCCCACTAAAATGTGTGTGATTTCACCATTATAAAGGGATCCCCAGTTCTGCCTGGCCAGCCGTTCAATTTCCCCAAAGGTCATCAGTGTTAACCTGCGCCCAGCCCTTTTTGAATTGACGAGGGATTTAATTCTACCAGAACCTCTTCCACCCTGGGAGGCGTCATCCTTGGATAAACATCCTTGCCGATGGTGACCACGGGGGCGAGCGCGCAGCAGCCGATGCAGGCCACGCGGTCAAGGTCGAATTCGCGGTCTTCGCTGGTCCCGCCTACCTCGATTTTAAGCTCCCTCGCTACGGCATCCAGGACAAGCTGCCCCCCGGACAGGTGGCAGGCCGTGCCCAGGCAAACACGCACCGGTTTCTTCCCCGGTGGGCTGAAGCGGAACTGGTTATAGAAGGTCGCCACGCCCCAGACCGTAGCGGAAGACATCTTGAGGGATTTTGCTACCTCAAGCATGTCCTGATTGGAAAGATATCCCTCCCGGGATTGTATTTCCTGGAGGATATCGATAAGGTGGCGGGCGTGGCGGCGGGATTCAACCAGGATGTCGATTATTTCTACGTTTTCTTGATTCAAAGAAGATTCCCCCTGTTCCAGGGATTGTTTCGTCACTGCGTTCCTCGCAAAGACATGAAGATAGCCTCTTTCCCCGCGATGACATTATATTACCGTTACCCTTTCCAGCTTTTCACCAGCGCCGGCAGGTAGGCGGGAATCTCGTTGGCATCGCCCGGACCGACGATTATCTGCCAGTCGGGCAGGGCCTCGGCCAGCTCGTTACGGATGCGGGCGACCTTGCCGGGGATGACCAGCCGCCTGTGATTGACCATTCCTTCGATGCCGCACTTCCGAATGAAGGGGGCAATGCTGTCCCCGCTGAACTTGCCCGCCGCCCAGGCGGTGAGCACGCCCAACCCGCCGGCCTCCTTCACGCACAGCCAGGCCGGCACCTTGCTCGCCTCGACCTCAGAGGCAACGATGAAATAGGTCAGGGCCCAGTTGGCGGTTATCAGCACGGGCGAGCCGGCATCGGGGTTGTTGATGGGATAAATCTTCTCCTCCATGGACATGGGTATACGCGGGTCGGTGTAGGTGTTTAACCTCTGCACCAGCAGTGGCAGGAGTGAGTGCTCATCTATATCCGAAAGGACGATAACGGCGGCATACTTGGGTATGAACATGGAGGCCAGCAGCGTCTCGCGCCGCCTATCGGAAGTCATAAAGCAGGGGAAGGCGATGGTGGGATAGCCCAACGCCCTGAAGCCCTGCTTGAGCGCCGCCCTGCGTATCAGCGTCTGGTCGCGCACGGCCGACTGCAGGTCCCTGGAGCCCGGGTCCAGCAGGATGTCCTCAAGGCCGGCTTCTTTGAGCCGTTTGGTCAGGTGTACCAGCGATTCCACACCGGCGCCTTTAACGGCCAGCACAGCCGCTTTGGCCTTCACCGCACTGATGACCTTCTCAAGATTCTGGGCAGTCACCGGGTAGAGCAGGGGCTTCCTCCCAGCGCATAAAGCGTGCGCGGCCAGCAGGGCATCGGTATCCTGGGAAATCAACATCAGGGGACAATCTACCTCGGGGAGCACTTTATTAACTATGGCCGTGAATTTCGCCGGGTCGCCCGATTTATTTTGCAGGGCCAGCAGGTCGGCCCTGAGCGTCTGGCCAACCCAGCCGAACTTCAGTTCCTTCAGCTTCCTGATCTTGCCCTCGACCGCTTCAACAGATTCATCGTCGGCAATGAGCACGGCTATACCCGGCTGATGCACGAAAGTCTTCTCGTGGCGGTAAAGCACGGTTTCATCGCCCACCACCAGCGCATTGGCGCCCGTGCCGATGGTGACCGGCCGGATGGGCGGGGCCAGCGCGTCCTCGAGTCCGCTCCTGACCTCAGGCGAAATATAGGGACATTTCTCAATAGCGCTACCGCCTGATGCCAGCTTCATGGCGAAGGCGAAGCAGGTGGGCAGCCCGCACTCCTTGCAGTTCTTCTTGCCGCCCTCGGGCAGCCGCTTGACTATGTCCGTACCTTTGATGGCCAACTTATACTCCTTCTATTACTTGTCATTGCGAGCCCTTTATCTACTGTTGCGGGCGCTCTTTAACCTCGTCATTGCGAGCCCGAAGGGCGCGGCAATCCTTTTGCCTGACACGATGCTATAAGATTGCCGCGTCGCCTGCGGGCTCCTCGCAATGACATTATTAGGGCGGGCACCTCGCAAAGACATTTTTGGTCGGCTCCTCGACAAAATACTACTATACGGGGAGGCTCACCTCACCTTTGACCCAGGGATGGCCGGCGCGGTCGAGGAAGGCCACCAGTTCCTCTACGTTAGTTACATCGTTCTCCGAGGCTATTTTATTTTGCAGATCCATAGGGCAGGCATCGCGGTACATCTCCTGTATCGCCCGCGGCATCCAGACGATGCGGTACCAGCCGCCGTCTGCCTTGAGGAAGCTGGGTGAACGCAGGTATTCCAGCGCAATGCCCAGGAAGCCCTCCACCTGCCGCCCCCCGCTGGTGTCCCCGGCCAGGGCAGTGAAAGGCGACCCGATCACCGTGCCGCCCTCGAAATCGCGGTGCACGATGCCAAAGGCATCCACCTCCGGTATATAAAAGCAGATGGCCTGGAAGCAGCCGCAGGATGTGTGCGGGTAGCCGAAGGCGCTGTGCAGGAAGACCTTGTCGTAGGCGCCCATGGACTTATCCAGCGCCAGCTTATCGGCGCCCCGGTACTCTCCCCTCACCGGGTCGATGATATCGCCCTTGGGCACGGCCTGGATGGGCCCCTCGGGGTCCATCTGGTAGGCGGCCTTGCCGTCGAACCAGTTGATAGCGCCGCAGTTGGCGATGCGCTCGGGCGTGATGCAGCAGATATGGGTGGGGGCGAAGCTCTGGCAGAGCGCACAACTGTAAAACTCCTCAACGTCAGACTCGCGCAGGCCACGTATCTTCTCGTCACGGGCACGGTACACTTTCATCGCCTCAGGCAACAATTCCTCGATCCTGGTCGGGTCGGTGATGAAGGTGACCTGTATCTTCTCGATGATATCTATCTCTGATGTGTAAAGGAATATCAATATCTCGCCCAGCGACCTGAGGGATTTCAACCCTTTGCCGAAGGATGCCTTGTTCAGCCGCATCCAGACATCCTGGCGCTGGTTCATGTGGTAAAAGCCATCTATATAGTTCAGGTAGAGGTGCAGCCGCCGCTCCAAAACGGCCTCGATGTCCCGCTCCAGCCGTGCGCCGGCGACGTGCACCAGCAGGGCGATTGGCTGGCTGCTGCCCTCCTCGATTCCGTCGATGTCCGGCCCGATGACCTCCACCTTTTCGTGCGTGACCTCGTCAGCCTGTTTAAGGGAAACCAGCTCAAACTTGGTTTTCACGTTGGGGCCGCCGAGTTCCACGCGCATATCGGTCTTGCGGATGACCTCGCCCTCGTACTGGGGCCCAATATCCACCGGGAATATTCCGTCAGCCATAACTCTCCCGCCTTGTCTCAATAATCAACTGCGCCATTTGACCTAACATTATATCCGTATAAACCGTGCATATCCTAATCAAATCCCACATCAATGCACCACATCATCGAGCGTTACCTGCGAGCGGTAGGTGCCGACCAGTGTGGGCAGCGACAACACCGGCTTCTCCTGCCAGCCGTTATCATTCAGATGCGCCTGCAATTCCTTCTTGAAGAAGATGGGTATATCCGAAGCCCTCCTGATGAAGAGGTGGACGTCAGCGGGCAACTTGCCGGAATACTGCTTATGCAGGCCGATGTAGTGGGTTAGCTTGGTAGCCCGGCCCTGCGGCGTATCGTTCCTGCGCAGGCATAATTTGGCCAGCGCTACGATAACAGCGCCCTTATCGGCCAGCAGGTTGATCAGGTGCTCGGGGGAGGGTTCGCCCGTATCCACAATTTGCCCGGTGCGGCCGTCCATCACGCTCCAGTCGGTTTCGCCCGGCTTGCTGAGGTAGAGCCTGCCGTATTTAATGCAGCGCGGCCCGACGATGACCGGTATACCCAGCCGGTTGCAGCCGGTGGCCAGTGCCAGCTCCTCCTCGCCGCAGGCGCCCCAGGCCAGCCCGCAGGCGCCCACACGGTTGAGTATGTAGTCCGCCACCACCTCGTAATTGGCCCGCAGCGGCAGCGCGGCGAAGATGCTGGCTATCTTGACAGCTGCTCCGCTGATGTGCGCGGCCGAGACGCCTGAACCAATATTTATCACGCCGCCGGCGTCGAAATCAGGCGGGTACCTCTCATAGATCGATTTCCCTTCATTATCAGTCTTAAGCGCAGCGGCGATGGCCGAATCCCCGGCCAGCACGACGATGTATTTGCGCCTGGCGAACTCCTCGGCTATGTCGGCGATATCATCTGGCGAACCCGGGTAGTTCGAACCTCCCACGATGGCGATGACCCCGGGGATGGTACCCAGCACCAGCGGCGCTCCCACCTTCCTTATCTCGGTATCCATGACCGGGCCTCGGCCCACTCTCATCTTGCCCGCTTCGCGGCGGTCAGAACTTTGCTGCGGCGGCGCCTTGCTGCGGACCGCCGAGAGCTTCAGCGCAGCTTCCACAGCTACAGCGGCGGCCTTCCTGGGGTCGGGTAACAGAATGCCCTTCTGCTTCAGCAGTTCAATCAATATCTCCTCGGTATTCTCAGCCGACAGGTCTTCCAGGCCGTAAGCCACCGCCGCATCGGTGGCGATAAAAGCCGCTCCCGCAGCCAGGGTTTCGGCCATTATATCTGTCAACAGGTTACCCCCGCCGCACATAACCACGTCCGCGCAGCCGCAGCGCAGGAAAAACAGCAACCCCGACAGGGGCCCGGCTATTTTAGACGTGGTGCAGTAGCGCACCAGGTCATGGGCCACCGCACCCATACCAACTACCTCAATCTGGCCTTCCAGTCCGCTGTGCTTGAGGTAATCCACCAGGCAGACGGCAGAAACCGTGTCATTGCCTACCAGAAGGATAACCGGTTTCGCGGCATCGATAGAAGCCCGGCCAACCTCCGCCAGCCGGGTGTCCGCTACCGAAGAGGGGAATCCGAAGCCGGTGATGGCCGCCAGGTCGGCGGCCTCCATCACGGTGTGGGTGAGCATTGAGGCATGCATAGCCTTGGATTCCAGATCCAAAACAGCTGTTTCGAAGCCCGTATTGGAGGATGCCAGCAGCAGGGCAAGCTGGTCCTCGATGTAACATAATATCCTTTCCAGGTCGCCCAACGCCGCAGGCTTTATCCCCAGCACCAACCTGATATGCGGCGCCTCGATGCCCACCTTATCGCCCGGATCGATGGAAAGCTCCCTGCCCTTTACCTCCACCAGGTAATCGATGACCCTGCGTGCCTGTGCCAGTATTTTCGCCAGGCCTTCGCAGCAGGTCCGCAGCGTAAGCCGTGCTTGCATCGCCGCTGAATCCATGCCGCAGGAACCCCTGCCGCCATTTGAGAGATCGCATTCTCCGTACGTGCAGAGGTTGCACTTATCCGTGACCGGGACGTAAAACGGTTTCCAGGTCTGCATGAGCCGGCGGTCCCAGTTCCTCAGTTCCAGGCTGCCGGGCAGCGGCGTATGCCCGACCGGCTCCCAGCCGTCGCCGGCGCGAATAAAGTCATTGGCCTCCCTGTTCTGCCTCTCATTCCTTGCCACAGCAGCCTCCTATAATTTGCCTTCGATGGCTTCTTTCAGCAACCTGCAATTGTCGGGATGTCTTAAGACTAAAATGTCGGCGCCGGCCAGCAGCAGGTTCATGGCCGTGATGCTTTCCCAGAGCATGCCCTGCTCCCTGTCAGCCCTGGCCTGGTTGGTCTTCCAGCATTCACGGCCGAGGTCGGCGATGATGGGCATCTGCATGGCCATATCACCATAGACAACACCGACCTGCCGCGTACGCTCCATGATGGTGAAACTATACTCCATTCCGTAGCCCAGCGCCGAGCTCAGCGGGTCAATAACGATCCTTTCGGGCGGGAGCTGCTTGAGCAGCTTGACGTTGAGTTCCTTCTCAAGGTTGATATCGATGGGTGTCTGGGCGATGATGCAGTGCCCGTTTTCGGCCACCGCGCGGGCGATGTCAGTATAATTCTCCTTGACCGCCGGGCCCAGCAGGAGGTTTTCTCCCCTGCAGGCCTCAGCCACAGCTACCAGCACCTCGACGTCTTTCTTATCGTCTCCACAGCCATAGACAATCAATGGCGCATCTATTTCTTTAACCAGCCTCCTGACCAATGCAGCCGCCTCTGCAGCCGGCCTGTTGGCCCCCTGCGGGTCGGTGCTTTCAAGGTGAAGGCAGACCAGGTCGGCGCCCAGCTCCAGGCATTTCCCGGCCCACTTTAGCGGGTCGGAAACCACGTCTTGATAGGGTTCCACCGCCCATTCAGTCCAGCCGGCTGCACCGCTGTCGTCAATTTCAAGCGCGACCACCGGACGTCTGGCCGCGGCGCCCTCGAAATAATGCAGCGGCAGGATGCTTTCGCCGCCTATCTTAATGGCCTTCGGGCCCCTGCCAATGACGACCTCTTTTATCTTGCCCGTGTACGTCTCTAAGGGTGCTTTATAATCCATAATATATACCTTCCTAAGAAGATTGCAGTTTATCTGACAGTTCTTGAGCTACGCTAATCTCACAGCCGATATTTGTCAATTCCCCCACTCCTTTCTCGTATATGCCTGATATGGCATCCCTGACTACTACTATTCTGAAGTCACGCTCGCTCGCCTGGTAAATGGAGGTCCTGGGACAATTAGGAAAGTTACATCCGGTGAAGGCCAGTGTATTTATGCCCTTTTCCCTGAGGAATTTTTCCAATGTAGTTCCATAAAAGGCGCCCCAGCGGGGTTTATAAATAACAAATTCGTTCGGTGTAAGCTCCTGCATAAAACCCTTTAGAAGTCGGTCCGAATCTAATCTCAAGTTATCCGGTTTCAGTTCCTTCACCAGCTCGGCGCCATCTGATCCAGGCCTTACTGCACTGACACCGTCCTCGATACTTTTCTTTCTCACCATGTCGACATTGGAAGCGTCTTCTTTATATAACCTGACCACGTGTATAACCGGTTTAGCACATTTTCTGAATAATTCCAGTAGTTTAACCAGGTTAGGGATAATTTCCATGGTACCTTTTATTTCCAGGGGGGCGCCCGGCAAAGAAAAATCGTTCTGCACATCAATAGTGATCAGTGCCATGCTTTTATAATCAGGCCTGGTATATTCGTCCATAAAGATACGCTGTCCGGCAGTTATTATTATGTCCCCCTCAATTAAGATTCCAGCCAGGCATGCGAGTAGAGAATCTCGCCCATCAATACCCTGGCCGTCTTAACATAATCCCTGTCTTTTTCCGGGAGCCCTGCCAGATCAATGGGCGCCCTTTCCATTACTTTATATATAAGCTCTCTGATGCCGGCCCGGCCGCCTTTATTCAATTCTATCAGCTCCGTGTCAAGCACATCGGCGATGGCTGAGTAGAGCCCACTCCTCTCCAGCATCACCATGTAGGTGCGGTTTAATATGCCCCGCAAGTTAACAGGCGTCCCGTTGGAAACATTGGAAAGGCCGACTACCGATTTTACGCCGGGCAGCAGGTCAGGCAATATCTTGATAAATTCCAGCGCCTCGCGCACCTGCCTCTGATCGGCGCTGACCGGCAGTATGATGGGGTCAACCCAGATATCTTCGTTGGGGATGCCCAGGCCATTGGCATAAGCCACGGTTTCCAAGATGCTCTCCGCGCGGGAATCAACATCGGGCGGGCAGCCCCTGTCAGTGATCACAGAGATAATAACCCGGGTGTTATATTTAACCGCCAGCGGCATCATATGCTGCCTGCTTTCGGCCCTGGCCGAAGCCGAGTTCAGCAGCGGCCTCTGTTGGCACAGCTTGAGGCCCGCCTCCATGGCAAGCGGGTTCATGGTATCCAGCGAAATGGGCAAATCGGTAACTTCCTGTACCGTATTCACCAGCCGGGAGGCAACTTCCTGCGGCTCCTTGCGGGCCGGGCCGAGGTTGAGGTCGAGGTAGTCAGCCCCGGCTGCTGCCTGGGCGCGGGCAAGCTCCTGGATAGGCCCGGCGTCCCTGTTACTGACAGCGTCGCTGACGACTTTTGAGATGATGTGGATACTTTCGCCTATTAATATCATGGCTTGCGCAAAGACGTTTAAATCAGGGGAATTCTAACATCGATTGCATATAGCGGGCAAGCATAAAATCAACATCCGGCAGGTTAAAAATAGCGTATAATTGCCCCATGTCTGAAAAGGAAAACCTCAGCATCTACTGCGACGGCGCCTGCTCGGGCAACCAGTTCCGCAGCAACGCCGGCGGCTGGGGCGCCATTCTCAAGTGTGGGGACAGGCTAAAAGAAATCAAGGGCGGGGAGCTTAATACTACCAATCAGCGCATGGAATTGACCGCCTGCATCAGGGCGCTGGAGCAGGTCAAATCAGGCCAGTACGCTATCGAGGTTTACACCGACAGCGCCTACCTGGTGAACTGCATGCATAAAAAATGGTACGTGGCCTGGCAGAAAAACGGCTGGGAAAACGCCAGCAAACGACCCGTCGAGAACCGCGACCTCTGGGAACGGCTCCTTTCCCTGTTACCTTTACATAAGGTAAATTTCATCAAGGTAACCGGGCATGCCGGTAACGCCTTAAACGAGCGGGCAGATGAGCTTGCCAAACAGGGCGTAGCCGGCGTCAGAAAGCCTGTTTAAACTGATGCATTTCCAAGCGGAATATGCTATACTAACATCTGAAATTGCAAGTCCTTGTATGCTCCGGTTGAGCAAACACAATATATTGTGATGCTTGTCTTTGATTTCTCGCTTAAGGGCGGGCCTTGGACGGGCGAAATCCAGCGGAAGTGATAAAGCATGATCCCTGAGCAAATCAACAATTCCACCAATGGCGATTACAACGCAGAAAATATCCGCGTACTGGACGGGTTGGAAGCGGTGCGCCTGCGTCCCGGCATGTACATCGGCGATACGGGCAAGGACGGCCTGCACCACCTGGTCTACGAGATCGTCTATAACAGCATTGACGAAGCTATGGCCGGCTTCTGCGACCTCATACAGGTCATAGTGCATGCCGATAACTCCCTCACCGTTATCGATAACGGCCGCGGCATACCGGTAGATAACCACCCCGAAAAGGGCATCTCCGCCCTTGAGGTTGTGATGACCACCCTGCACGCCGGCGGCAAATTCGGCGGCGGCGCCTACAGCGTTTCCTCAGGTTTGCACGGCGTGGGCGCCTCGGTTGTCAGCGCGCTGTCGGCCTGGATGCGCGCCGAGGTCAGGCGTAACGGCAAGATCTGGCGCCAGGACTACAAGGTGGGTGTGCGGCAGGCCGATGTCAAGTCTGTGGGCAGGACCGATGAAACAGGCACCACGATCACTTTCATGGCCGATTCCGAGATATTCAGCGATATCAACTACGATTTTAACATCGTCACCGAGCGTTTGCGTGAGCTGGCCTTCCTTAATAAGGGGGTTGAAATCAGCCTCAAGGACGAGCGGACGGACAGGGAGTCCACCTATTTCTTCGAGGGCGGCATAGCCAGCCTGGTACGGCGCATCAACAAGAACCGCCAGGTGCTGGATAAATCTATTTACATCGCCGGCAGTGTTAACAGCACCGCCGTGGAGATCGCCATACAGTACAACGACGGCTACTCGGAGAACGTTACAGCCTTCGCCAACTGCGTCAACACCAAGGAAGGCGGCACACACATGACCGGTTTCCGCGCCGCGCTGACCCGCGTGCTAAACGACTACGCCCGCAAGAACAAGTATCTAAAGGATAACGATCCCAACCTGTCCGGTGAAGATATCCGCGACGGCCTCACCGCGGTAATCAGCGTCAAACTGGGGTCTCCCCAATTTGAAGGGCAGACCAAGGCCAAGCTGGGCAACCCCGAAGTGAAAGGGCAGGTGGAGTCGGTGGCCAGCGATGGGTTGAACGAATACCTGGAAAAGCACCCCGACGAGGGCAAATCGATAATAGACAAGTGCCTGCTGGCAGCCAAGGCCCGGGAAGCAGCGCGCAAGGCGCGAGACCTCATCCTCAAGAAAACGGGGCTTGAGTTCGGCACGCTGCCGGGAAAGCTTGCCGACTGCGCCAGCAACAACGCCAAAGATTGCGAGCTTTACATAGTAGAAGGCGATTCAGCGGGTGGCTCGGCCAAGCAGGGGCGCGACCGCAATTTCCAGGCCATCCTGCCACTCAAGGGGAAGATACTCAATGTGGAGAAAGCGGCCAAGGACAAGATATTTGACCACGAGGAGATACGGGCGCTCATCACCGCGCTGGGCACCGGCATCAGTGATGCCTACGATTACTCCAAGCTGCGCTACCACCAGGTTATCATAATGACCGATGCCGACGTGGACGGCGCGCATATCCGCACCCTGCTGCTCACCTTCTTCTACCGCAATATGTTTGATATTATCGACAAAGGCCACCTCTTTATCGCCCAGCCCCCGCTCTACCGCCTGACCACCGGCAAGCAGCAGCACTGGATCTACTCGGACGCCGAGAAAGAAGCCAAGCTGGCCACTTTAAAGAGCAGCAAGGTGGACGTCCAGCGCTACAAAGGCCTGGGTGAAATGAGCCCCGAGCAACTCTGGGACACAACCATGAACCCCGCCACCAGGACACTGCTCAAGGTGCAACTGGATGACGCCATGAAAACCGACGAGATCTTCCACATACTGATGGGCAGCGAGGTGCCGCCGCGCAAATCCTTCATCCAGGCCCACGCCCGCAGCGTTAAGAACCTCGATATCTAAAGCCGTCTAACTTTTGCCCGCTGCAATCAAGTCTATTATTCCGTATATAATTGATGTTCAATGATAAACCGTTCTACTTCCGCGAGCACGAGATAGCGTATGGATCGTCTCCCGACCATACGCGCGCGGATATTGGTCGAGCTTATCCCTATACAGGGCTCATCCAATATTACAATCCTCTCTGAGATGCCGGGCATGGCTGATTCCAGCGTTGTAGTGTCTGGCCTGCTGAAACCCGGCCGGGGAAAGGCTACCACTACCGCCATTTTAGAGACACGGTACGGCGCCTTCCAGGCAGGCATATCCGCCAGGCTGTCCCAGCCCATCAGCAGGAATAGCTGCGTTTCATAGCCCAGTTCTTTCCACATCTGCTCCAGCGTATCCACGGTGAAAGTGGGACCCGGCCGCTCAACCTCGATGGTGGACAGGCTGAATGAGGGGTTCGCTGCGATAGCCAACCTTACCATCTCCACCCTGAGCGCCGCCGCTGTTACCTTATGGGGCGACTTCATCCAGGGGTCTCCGGCCGGTATGAAAATGACCCTGTCGAGACCGAGCCTTACCCTCGCTTCCTCGGCGATTATGAGGTGCGCGAGGTGGATTGGATCAAAGGTGCCGCCCATGATGCCGACTTTCACAGTAACCTCACCGGTCAACCGGCTTTGGCCGGAAGATCACTTCAGGAGCATCTTCCTCAGCCGGCTTCAATCTCTCTTCACTGATTAGCTCGTGCACAGAGCTGACTAATTCCCCGAGCCCCTGTCTTTCAACTGCGGAAACCATCAGCACCGGCCAGCCCGCACCGGCCAATTCCGCTTTAATTGAATCAAGCGCCGCCGGGTCCTCGATTGCATCGATCTTATTCACGGCGATCAGGCTTTTCTTCTCCCTGAGCTTCGGGTCAAACAATACAACCTCTTTTTTCAAATTCATAAACTCGCCTGATAGACCGGGTGAGCTTGCATCCAGAAGATAAAGCAGTACAGCCGCCTTTTCAGCATGGACTAAAAACATGTTCCCCAGGCCTTTTCCCTCTTGTGCTCCCCCGATGATAGCGGGCATTTCAGCCCAAACATATTTTCGCCCGCCATCATCAACAATTCCCAGCACAGGCGCCTTGGTTGTGAACGGGTAGTCGGCTACCTCCGGCCTGGCTGCTGATATGGCTGCGATCAGTGAAGACTTTCCACTATTGGGATACCCAATAATGCAGGCATCCGTCAACAACCTTACTTTGAGTATTATGTCACGCTGCTCGCCCTCCTCTCCCGGCTGGAAGATCGTAGGAGCTTTGCGGGTGGCTGTGGCGTAATGCACATTTCCCTTACCCCCTTTTCCGCCCCTGGCCAGCAGCGTCTTTTTACCTTTCTGCTGCAGGTCGGCTATCATCAGTTCCCTGCCCCCTTCCTTGACATAAATAATAGTTCCTGCCGGTACCTTCAACACCAGGTCCTCGGCATTCAGTCCGTGCATCCTGTTCTTTCCACCTCTGCCCCCGTTCTGTGCTTTATACAGGGTCCTGTGTTTAAAAGACGCCAGGTCCTCCATATCGTTGTCTGCCAGCAGGTATATATCGCCACCCTTGCCGCCATCTCCGCCATCCGGTCCGCCGAAGGGCAGGAATTTCTCCCTCCTGAAACTGGCCTGTCCACTCCCTCCATTACCGGCCTTCACCCGTATTTCTACATTGTCAACAAACATAATCTTATTAAGTGATCAATACTATCTATATAATTCCTGTTGATATCATCATACTAATTATAAGCTGGTTGATGTTGTGGATGATAGTTACCGGAACCTGCGATCGTTTATTTAAAGCTGCCGGTGGGTGTTTAAAAAGGCTGGGCGGTTATCAACAAACAGACAGGATTTTTCCACAAAGAATGCACAGGGGGCTAAGTTGGCCGGTGGGCTTTTAACGATGTGCGGATACCTTCGATAGATTTGCTTAACTGTGAATCAGCGCTGATTGAGGATGAAATTTTTTCGCAGCCGTGTATTACGGTGGAGTGGTCCCTGTTGCCCAGGATCTTACCTATTTCAGAGAGGTTAGTATGGTTCTGCTGGCGCAGCAGGTACATGACGATATGGCGGGCACGGGACGTTTTAAGGTCCCTTTTCTTCCCGGTTATATCATCCGGTGAAATAACGAAGTAATCAGCCACGGCATTGATAATGGCGGATGGGGGATAATAGCCGTTATTCTGCCGGGAGATTGAGATCATATCATTCAGGAGTTGCCTTACGGAGTTAATATCTAAAGGTGAGTTATCCATGCGGGCATAAATGGTCAGCCTGATCAGGGCTCCTTCCAGCTCCCTCACGTTGTCGTGGAAATTTGTAGCCAGGAAGTTAAGGATGGAAGCGTCGAAGCTCGATTTCAAGAGCCTGGATTTCAACTCGAGTATGGCGAGCCGGGTTTTATGATCCGGCGGATGGATATCTGCCACCAGTCCGCCTTCCAGGCGGGAGCGGAGCCGGGCGTTGAAAGATTCCATCTCTTTGGGCGGGCGGTCGCAGGAAATGATGACCTGGCGGTTATCTGCCAGGAACTCGCTGAATATGTGGAAGATGCATTCCTGTGTCTGCGTCTTGCCGCTGAGAAACTGGATATCGTCCAGCAGTAAAACGTCCACCTTGTTGAATTTATTTCTGAAATCCTCAACTTTCTGATTACGGATGGCGATAATAAACTCGTTGGTGAATTGCTCGGCGCTCATGTAGAGAGTGGTCATCTCCCGTGCCGTAATAGCCTGCCCGATGGCGTGCAGCAAATGAGTTTTGCCTGTGCCCGTACCGCCGTAAATAAAAAGCGGGTTAAATACTTCCCCGGGGTTGCCGGATATTTCAATGGCGGCTGTATATGGCAAACGGTTACAGTCGCCTGCAACAAAGGTATTAAAAGTGTACTTGGGATTGAGGGAGGCAGCTTTGCCTACAGGGTGCCGGCTCTTGAGACTCACGCCGCCGTCCGTCATCAACCCGGCTTTGGCCGTACCGGTATCACACCTTAGCGCCTGTACCTGGAAGAGCACCTCGGTATTTTGCCCGGTGATGGTCGAGAGTATCCTGCAGACTACTGAAGAGAGCCTGCTCTTCAGCCACTCTTCGATAAAGGCAGTGGGGACAGCCACGGTGAATAAACCTTTAACGTAGGCTATTCCCCGCGAATCCTTTAACCATGTATTATAATTAGCTTTACTAACCTGGAGTTGCAGCTCACCAAGAGCCGCCTCCCATATCTTTTCAGCTTGCATCCTCACCTTATCCGTACTATATTTACAACCGTGGGCATCTTAAAAAGGGCAAAAGCATCCCCCCTGGAAACGAAAAATGCAGACTTTTAGTTTAGTTAATGTGGGAAATTCGGTTTTGCAACCCGTCTGCTGGTTTTACTGTAATGCCCTACCGAACGGTGAATAGCTTAACACAACGGTCTTCAGCCCTGTCAATGGTTATTTTGACATAACGGGAAAATACTTTAGATATTGAGTGTATACGATGAAAACCGTATTTATGGGATCTCCGTCCTTTGCCCTGCCAGCCTTGCAGGCTCTTATGTCAAACCAATATGACATAATAGCGGTTTATACACAGCCGGATAAAAAAACTGGCCGCGGGCAGCAGGTTACGGCGTGCACGGTCAAGCAGTTTGCCGTATCAAATGGCCTGAGTGTAATTCAACCGGAGACTTTCAGAGACCCGGCCCAGGTAGATCGACTGGCGGGCTTAAAGCCTGACATAATCATTGTTGCGGCCTACGGGCAGATATTGCCCGACAGCGTGCTGCAGATACCTTTATATAAATGTATTAATATCCACCCATCGCTATTGCCTGAATACCGCGGGCCGTCCCCGGTATCTACAGCCATCCTTAACGGCGATGCCTTGACAGGCGTCACCATAATGTTAATCGAAAAGAAGGTGGATAGCGGACCCCTCATCCAACAGCGGGAGATGGCAGTGGCGGATGAAGATACCACGGAATCGCTTTCCGGGAAATTGGCCGGACTGGGCGCTGAGATGTTGATTGAAACCGTACCGGCCTGGGTGGGGGGGGAAATCCGGCCCTGGATTCAAGACGAGAGCCGGGCCAGTTATACCAGGATGGGGTCTAAAGAGGACGGCCTGCTGGACTGGCGCCTGCCGGCACTGCAACTTTGGCGAAGGGTAAGGGCCTATCACCCCTGGCCCGGGTGTTATGCCAAATGGCGGGGCGGCAGGCTGGGGGTGGTTCAAACTGTTCCCTTGAAGGACACCGGTGGTGGGCGGGTGGGGCAGGTGGTAGCCCTACCGCGCGGCGGACCGGCACGGGTGGCTGTGCGGACGTCAGATGGCCTGCTCGGCCTGCTCAGCGTGCAACCCGGGGGCAAGCGCGAAATGTCCGCAGCCGATTTCGTGGCAGGGCACAAGGATTTTATCGGCAGCCTGCTTTGACTTAAACCCCGCTGAGAAATAAACTAATACAGTGCAAATTCGTGCTTTCAGGAGTAAATAGTGATGTTACTTTATCTGCTTATTATGGCGCCCGCCCTGATATTCATGATATACGCGCAGATCAAGGTTAAATCCACTTACGGAAAATATGCCAGGGTGTATAACCAGAAGGGCCTGACCGGCGCACAGGCCGCAACCCAGATGTTGAGGGCCAATGGTTTGAGCGATATCCCGGTCGAAACAATACAGGGCAAATTGACTGATCACTACGATCCCGGGAAGCGCGTACTGAGGTTATCCCAGGAAGTTGCCCGCACCCCATCCGTGGCAGCGGTTGGCATCGCCCTGCACGAGGTCGGCCACGCGCTGCAGCATAGCACAAGGTACGGTTTGATGGGACTGCGCTCCTCCCTGGTGCCGGCCGCCAATATCGGCAGCACCTTCGGCTGGATACTGATCATGGGCGGAGTCCTGCTGATGGGATTCTACCAGGCTTTCGGTGAAATGGTGGCGGTGGCCGGGATATTCCTTTTCTCCGCTGCTGTGCTATTTACACTGGTAACCCTTCCAGTTGAGTTCAATGCCAGCAATCGCGCCAGGCAGATGATCAAGGATAGCGGCCTGCTGGTGGGACAGGAATATGACGGCGCCAGCGCGGTATTATCGGCTGCTGCCCTGACTTATGTGGCAGCTATGCTGCAGGCCGTGGCGCAACTGCTTTACTTCGTGTTTTTGGTCTTCGGCGCAAGAAGGGATTAGCCTTACGCAGGTCAAACTTTCGGCCAGCCGCAGCCGGGCCGGCTGGCCGTCTTTTATTAAAAGGGCCTGGAGATTGTAACCGGAGAAAAATCAGGACTTGCTGTGATGAATAAAAAGACACCTGAATTCAGCGACCAGGAACTGGGCGAGTTCGAGACGTTCCACAAGATAATACAACGGCTGCGCGGGCGGGACGGCTGTCCCTGGGACAGCAAGCAGACGCACGAATCGCTCAAGCCCTACCTGGTGGAGGAATGTTACGAGGTGCTGGAGGCCATAGAGGAAAATGACATGCCTGCCCTCAGCGAGGAGTTAGGCGACCTCTGGCTGCAAATCATGCTGCACTCTCAAATAGCTGAGGAATCCGCCGAGTTCAAACTCGGGGATGTGCTGCGCAGGATAAATACCAAGCTGATACATCGCCATCCCCATGTCTTCAGCGGTAAAAAGGTCAAGGGCGCTGAAGATGTATCGTTTAACTGGCAGGAACTTAAGGGGCAGGAGAAGCCGGGCCACCCTTCCCTTTTAGCCGGCATACCCAAGGGCATGCCGGCGCTGGCCTGCAGCCAATCCATGGGGCGCCGTGCGGCCTCTGCCGGCTTCGACTGGGAGCAGGCGGACGATATCATCGATAAGCTGGTTGAAGAAGTGCAGGAGTTACGCAAGGCTGCCACGCAGGAAGAGAAGGTGCACGAGTTTGGCGATATACTGCTGGTGTTGGCCAATATAGCCCGAAGTATGGATATTGAGGCCGAGTCAGCTCTCCGCCAGGCCAACGCCCGCTTCATGCGGCGCTTTCAGCACATTGAGGAAGCCTGCCGTGCTAAAGGAGTCAACTTCAAGGCCCTGTCTATGGCCGGGATGGACAGGCTGTGGAACGATGCCAAGAAGGCAGTGGGATAGTTATAGTGGCTGGTCGGGGAGAGAGGATTCGAACCTCCGGCCTCAGCGTCCCGAACGCTGCGCGCTAACCAACTGCGCTACTCCCCGCACGAAGTAATTATTATAATCGGCTTTAACTTTCAGGGCAACAATTGTAAACTAATTGACTATGAAATTTTGCGTGGTCATTATGGATGGCGCATCCGGGTGGCCGTTGCCCGACCGGGGCAATCAGACCTGCCTGGAGCTGGCCAATACCCCCAACCTCGACCGCATGGCCCGCAGCAGCTATGCGGGCATGGCCCTGACCGTGCCGCCCGGCATGGAGCCCGGCAGCGCGCCGGCCTGCATGTCGGTGCTCGGCTATGACCCGGTGGTCTATTATAAAGGTAGGAGCGCTATCGAGGCACTCAGCGTGGGCGTCCCCATCGGCCCCGGGGAGGTAACCTTCCGTTGCAACCTGGTGACCGTGATCGACGGCAAAATGGCCAGCCACAGCGCCGGCCATATAACCACCGAAGAGGCCGGGGCCATCATCGGTACACTGAATGAAAAGCTTGGCTCAGATAAGGTGAGCTTTTTCACCGGCATCAGCTACCGGCATATCTGCAAGATAAAAGGCAGGGAAGATACCCTCAAGGCCATCTGCACCCCGCCCCACGATATCACCGGCCGGGCGGTGGCTGAATACCTGCCGCAAGGCCAGGGCGGCGATATACTCAGGGAGCTGATGAAGAAGTCGGAGTCCCTGCTGGCCGATCACCCGGTGAATATCCAAAGGCAGAGGCGCAACGCGCTGCCGGTCACCACCGTGTGGCTCTTCTGGGCCAGCGGCCAGGTGCCCGAGATGCCATCTTTTCAGCGGGCCTATGGCCTCGATGCGGCGCTCACCTCCGGCGTGGACCTGCTGCGGGGGCTGGGCATAATGACCGGCATGGAGATACTGCAGATCAAGGGGGTCAGCGACAATCTGGATAACGATTTTGCTGCGCAGGTCAACGGCGCTCTCGAGGCCTTGAGCAGGAGCGGCCTGGCAGTTATCCATATCGAGGCGCCTGATGAGATGGGACACCGGGGCTCCGCCGTGGATAAGGTCAGGGCCATCGAGCTTATCGACAGGGAGGTCATCAGCAGGCTTTTAGCCTGGCAGGGTGATAGCCTCAGGGTGTTGGTGATGCCGGATCACCCTACCCCGATAAAGCTCAAGACCCATAGCGCTGAACCCGTCCCCTTCCTCATTTGGGGCAGCGGGGTCAAACCTAATGGGGCGGGCAGGTTTACCGAGCGGGAGGCTGGCAGGACCGGCGTCTCAATCGAGCCCGGCTACAAGCTGATGAAAATATTCTTGAAAGGGTAAATAAATAAACAGGCGGCGACAGACATGGCGATAGTAGTACAGAAATACGGCGGCAGTTCGGTGGCGGATGCCGGCAAGATCCGCAACGTTGCCCGCAGAGTCTCAGAATCATTCAGTAAGGGCAACAAGGTAGTAGTGGTCGTCTCGGCTATGGGCGATACCACGGATGACCTGATAGAGCTGGCCAATAAGATCAACCCCAGCCCCGAGCCGCGCGAGATGGACCTGCTGCTCTCCACGGGAGAGATCGTCTCCAGCACCCTGCTGGCCATGGCGCTGCACGCCATGGGCTTCAGTGCGGTTGCCCTCAGCGGGCCCCAGGCCGGCATAACCACCGATTCGGCCTTCAGCCGGGCCAGGATAACCGGCATCGAGCCCAAGCGCATCGTTAAGGAGCTGAGTAAGGGCAATATCGTGATCATCGCCGGCTTCCAGGGGCTGACGTCCGATAACGATATCACCACGCTGGGCAGGGGAGGCTCTGATACCACGGCGGTGGCCATTGCCGCCAGCCTAAAGGCCAAAATTTGCGAGATTTATACTGATGTAGAAGGTGTTTACACTGCCGACCCGCGCTTGGTGCCGGAGGCACAGAAGCTGAATGAAATAGGCTACGAGGAGATGCTGGAGATGGCCACATCGGGCGCCCGGGTCCTGCACCACCGATCGGTGGAGCTCGGCCAGGTTTATAACATGCCCATATTGGTGGCTTCAAGCATGGTGGATAAGCCCGGCACCATTATTCAAGGAGGGGAAAATATGGAACAGAGAAATAAAGTCCGGGGCATAGCCCACGATATGGATGTTGCCAAAATCACCGTGGGCGGCGTGCCGGACCGGCCGGGCATAGCCGCCGCCATCTTCATGCCGCTGGCCAAGGCCGGGATCAGCGTGGATACCATAGTGCAAAATGCCAGTGCCAATAACATTACCGACCTCACCTTCACCATAACCAGGAAGGATGTGGCCAAAGCTATGGAAATCATACGTCCCGTGGCCAAACAAATCGGCGCCAGAGAATGCCTGAACGACTCAAAGCTGGGCAAGGTATCCATAATCGGCACGGGTATGCAGAATGCCCCGGGTTACGCCGCCAAGATGTTCCAGACGCTCTATGCGCAAAACATCAATATACAGTTAATTACTACGTCGGAGATACGCATCACCTGCATAATAGCCGAGGATAAGGTCAAGGAGGCTGTCAAGGCCCTGCATAAGGCCTTTGACCTGGATAAGGGTTAGAGCGGGAAGCTAAACGCCGACAACTTCCTTGACCGAGGGTAATTTTTCCTTAAGGAGGCGCTCTATGCCTTTTTTGAGGGTCATGGTGGACATCGGGCAGCCGGAGCATGCGCCCTTCAGCCTGACGCTGACTACGCCGTCTTTAACATCTACCAGTTCTACATCGCCCCCATCGGCCTGCAGGCTGGGACGGATAATATTTAACACTTCCTGTACCTGTTCTTTCATCAAAGCACCTTCTTGTTGACTTAATTTAAGTTACGTGGTAATTTAGCACCGCTTAAAAAGCCCTGTCAAATCACCGTCACTTGTTTAGCAGTTTAGCAGGCTCAGGCAGGAAACTAAACGACTAAAATCACACCGCCGTTAATACGCAGGCGGATGAAGGCGACAGGTTTGCCTTTTTGGCCGGTTTGGTATTAAATAAAATATTCGCGCGAGATATATTAATTGTTATGATAGCAGCAGAGGTCAAGCAGGATGCCTGAGCGTGAAGAAGAAAAGGCCCGGTTCTGGCGTATCAGGATCCAGGAAGCTATAAGGATGGCCATGGAGAGCCGCTGGCTGGAGGCAGTTGCCGCCAACCAGGGTATCATCGAGGTCTTTCCCTCGGACGTTGACGCCTATAACCGCCTGGGCCGTGCCCACATGGAGTTGGGAGACCATAAAAAAGCTAAAGAAGCCTACAGCAAGGCGCTTGAACTGGAACCGACCAACAACATAGCCCGTAAAAACCTGGAACGTCTGGCCCTGCTTAAAGGCGTTAAGATTGCCAATACCAGGCGCGAGAAGGCCAAGCCGAGCGATTTTATAGCTGATGTGGGCAAATACGGAATAGTGAATCTGCTGGAGATGGCGCCGCAGGCTATTTTAGTCAAGCTGGCGCCGGGCGAAAAAGTATTCCTGGATGTAAGGAACCAGGATACATTTGTCAATAACGATCGTGGCGAATACCTGGGGTTAATTGAACCGGAGCACGGCTTGCGCCTGGCCAAGCTGCTCAAGGGGGGCAATAAGTACATCGCGGCCATTGTCAGCCTGGACCACGATAAAGTCAAGGTCATTATAAGGGAAACATTTCAGCACCCCAACCAGGCGGGCAAGTTGTCCTTCCCTATACGTGTGACCGAGACGTACCCGGCGCATGTTAAAGATAGCCTGCTCAGGCACAGTACCGGTGAAGATGAAGGGTTGGAAGAGACCGATTACGCTGAATCGGAAGATACCGAGGTTGTGCCTGAAGGGTTTTCAATCTACGAAGGATACACGTCACCGGATGACCTGCAGCGCCTTAACAGCAGCTTCGGAGACGAGGAGTAATCATGGAAGTAGGATTCTCTATCAAGCCCATCAGTATAGAGGAGGAGATGAAGCGCTCCTACCTCGCTTATGCCATGAGCGTTATAGTTTCCCGCGCTCTGCCGGATGTGCGTGACGGCCTCAAGCCGGTGCACCGCCGTATCCTTTTCGCCATGCACGATCTGGGCATGCGCTACAACTCGCCCTATAAGAAGAGCGCCCGCATTGTCGGTGAAGTCCTGGGTAAATATCACCCGCACGGGGATTCCTCCGTTTACGATGCCATGGTCAGGATGGCGCAGGATTTCTCCATGCGTTACCGCCTGGTGGATGGCCAGGGCAACTTCGGCAGCGTCGATGATGATCCGCCGGCGGCCATGCGTTATACCGAAGCCCGCCTGGCCAGGATCGCCGACGAGATGCTGCTGGATATCGATAAAGATACAGTTGACTTCGTACCCAACTTCGATGATAGCCTCAAGGAGCCCTCGGTGCTGCCTGCCCGGCTGCCCAACCTGCTGGTCAACGGCTCTTCCGGCATCGCGGTCGGCATGGCCACTAATATCCCGCCGCACAATCTCAGCGAGATCTGTGACGCCATACATTATTTAATTGCCAATCCGGAGTCTTCGGTGGACGACCTCATGCAGTTCGTCAAGGGTCCGGATTTCCCCACTGCCGGCATCATCTGCGGTGTGGAAGGCATCAAGAACGCCTATGCCGTGGGCCAGGGCAAGGTAGTATTGCGCGCACGCGTGGTGGAAGAATCCACCAAAGCCGGTAAGATGCAACTGGTTGTCACCGAGTTGCCCTACCAGACCAATAAGGCCGAGCTGGTTAAAAAGATCGCGGATCTGGCCCGGGACAAGAAAATCGAGGGCATCAGTGACGTGCGTGACGAATCGGACCGACAGGGCATGCGCCTGGTCATAGGCCTGCGCAAAGATGCCCACCCGGCTAAAGTGCAAAACAACCTCTTCAAATTCACTGCCATGCAGTCGGCCTTCTTCATTAATATGATTGCCCTGGTTGATGGCCAACCCCGTGTAATCAACCTGAAGGAAGCCCTGCAGTGCTATGTGGCCTTCCGTATCGAGGTTATCACCCGCAGGACCAAATTTGACCTGCAGAAAGCCAAGGAAAGGGCACACATATTGGAGGGCTTCAAGATAGCGCTCGACCACCTGGATGCAGTGATCAAGACCATCCGCGAGTCGGAGACCGCCGAATCTGCGCGTGGTAACCTGATGACCGAGTTCTCGCTCAGCCAGATGCAGGCACAGGCTATTTTGGATATGCAGTTGCGCAGGCTGGCCAACCTGGAGCGCAAGAAGATACTGGACGAGTACAAGGACATCTTGAAGACTATTGACCAGCTTGAGGAACTGCTGGCCAATCCTGAAAAGATACTCAAGCTCATCCAGCAGGACTTATTGGACCTTAAAAACAAGTACGGCGACAACCGCCGCACCGTCATTACTTCAGACGAGGCGGGGCAGTTCCAGGTAGAGGACCTCATCCCCCACATGGACGTGATTGTCACACTCTCGGAGCAGGGCTATATTAAGCGCATCCCCGCCGACGTCTTCCGCAAGCAATTGCGCGGCGGCCGGGGCGTAAAGGGCATGGTGACTAGGGACAGCGATGACGTCATGAGTTCCATGTCTGCTGATACACATGACAACCTGCTTTTCTTCACCAACCGCGGGCGAGTCTTCAAAATGAAATGCCACGAGATACCGCAGGACGTAGCGCGCACCACCAAGGGCATCAATATCATTAACCTCATACCCATCGAGGCCAGGGAAAAGGTCACGGCCATGTTCGTGCCGGAGAAGACCGATCCCGGGCTCTTCATGTTATTGGCCACATCCAAGGGCATCGTTAAGAAGACCAGCCTGGATAACTTCGCCGGCGTGCGCCGCAGCGGCCTTATCGCCATGAAGCTGCGGCCAGAGGAGGAGCTGATCGGTGTGGACGTAGTCAGCGAGACGGATATGCTAATGATGGTCAGCCGCAACGGGCAGGCCGTCAAATTCGCCATCGCCCCTCTGCGCAACGCCTCCCGCACCAGCGGCGGCGTGCGCGGCATCAAGCTCAACAAGGGCGACATTGTGGTCAGCATGGGCACAGTGCAGCCTTCTGCCGACCTCATCACCGTAACCGAGAACGGCTACGGCAAAAAGACCAGGGTAGATAAATTCCCGCTGCACGGCCGTGGCGGCAAGGGCGTGCTGGCCCACAAAGTGAATAACAAGACCGGCAAGGTCATCGCCGCCAAGTTCGTCCCGCCGGGTTACGAACTATTTATAACCACGGCCAACGGCGTCCAGCTCAGGATAAATGTGGACGTCGCGAAAGAGACCAAGGTATTAATAGAAGGAGGAAAGAAGAAAAGGCGCGAGGGCGTGCCTGTCAAGGGCAGGATCACGCAGGGCGTCATGCTATCGCGGCTTGATGAAGGCGACCGCGTCGTTTCAATTGCGCTGGTAGAGAATGAGAACCTTGAGGAGCAGGCCGCCAGGGAAACCCGGGCTATGACGACCATGCCTCCCAAGCCTATGGTCGGAGGCCAGCAGGAATTTCCTTTCGCCGCGTAACTTCAGGTGCGCCCGATAACGCGGGCGGGTTTTCAAACCCGCCCCTACATTGCGTCACAAAAATGTCATGGCGGGGAGCCCTCCCCAAAAATGTCATTGCGAGGAGCGAAGCGACGAAGCAATCTAATCGTCTTTGGGAGCGTTTACTATGAAGCTCATCTTCATTCATGGTTCCGGCGCCCGGGGATGCGTCTGGCATTTCCAGCAACGGCATTTCGCCGATGCTGATGCCCCGGACCTGCCCGGCCACCCCGAGGGCCAAACGTGTGCCAGCGTGGAAGAATACGTAAATTGGCTGCATGGCTATATCCAGCAGAAAGAATATAAGGATGTAGTCCTGGCCGGCCATTCGCTGGGAGGCGGCATCGCGCTCCTGCACGCAGTCAAATACCCCAAAGATTTGAAGGGCATCATCCTGGTCGGCTCGGGGGCGCGCCTGAGGGTGCTGCCGCTCATTATAGAGGCCATTTCCGGCAAGCTGGACGACCCGCAGGGCTGGCTGAAGGATCTGGTGGAACCGCTCTACGGCACAGTGGACGAAGGCACATGTAAGTGGTTGCTGCCGGAGCTGGCTAAAGTGGGGCCGGCCGCGCAGTTAAACGACTTCTACTGCTGTGACAAATTCGATATCATGGACAAGGTAGCTGACATCAGGTTGCCTGTTCTCTGCATCGTAGGCGACCGGGACAACATGACGCCGCCCAAATATTCCCGGTACCTGGGCAAAAACATGCCCGATTGCAGGATAAATATTATCGAGGGCGGCACGCATTTGGCTTTTTTGGAAAAACCGGGGCAGGTCAACAACGCTATCGAGGGCTTTTTAAAACAGATAGCCACTTAGATTGCTAATCGCATGCTAAAGGGATCATTGCGCATTGCCCGCATCGCCGGAATCGATATCGGCATCCATTACACATGGTTCATCATTTTCGTCCTCATCACCTGGTCGCTGGCGGCAGGCTATTTTCCCGTGGAATACCCTGGCTGGGGTGATTTACTCTACTGGCTTACGGCTGCCCTGGCCGCCTTTCTTTTATTTGTTTCCGTCCTCATCCATGAGCTGGCCCATTCACTGGTGGCTAGGTCGCGCGGCGTACCCGTCAGGAGCATCACGCTATTCCTGCTGGGGGGCATCAGCAACCTGGAGAGCGAGCCGGAGAAGCCCGCTGTAGAATTCGCCATTGCCATCGTAGGCCCTCTCACCAGCGTGGCGCTGGCCGGCATTTCTGGGCGCTGGGTTTCTTTGGCCTGGCGCCGGCCGGGCCGGTCGGGGCCACGGTTGACTACATGGTGGAGATCAATATTCTGCTGGCGGCCTTCAACATATTGCCAGGCTTCCCGCTGGATGGTGGCCGTGTTTTGCGCTCGCTCATCTGGGGCGCCACCAATGATTTAAAGAAAGCTACCGATATCGCCGCTGCGGTTGGCCAGGTTTTCGGATGGATCATGATTGGCGGAGGAGTTTTCCTGGCATTGACCGATAACATCATGAGCGGTATCTGGCTGGTCTTCCTGGGCTGGTTTCTCAATGGCGCTGCCGAGGCCTCCAAGCGCGATCTCGAATTGCGCTCGCTGTGGCTGAACGTGCATGTGGCTAATGTCATGAATAATAACCCGGAGACAGTCGGTCCCGCTTCCCCAGTGGAGGCGCTGGTCAACGAAATTTACGTGAAGAAAGGCATCCGCGTGGCGCCCGTGGTGGACGCCGGCCGGCTGCTGGGCATAGTTTCGCTGGCCGATGTGAAGAAGCTGCCGCCGGGCGAGTGGCGCAATACGCCGGTCTCAAAGATCATGACACCGCAACCGCTCAAGGTAGTATTCCCGCAGGACGATATGAAAACGGCAGTGCAACTCATGGCCGAGCACGGGTTAAACCAGCTTCCCGTGGTAGTTGAAGACAGGCTGGTCGGCATGCTCAACCGTGCTGACATTCTCCGCTACGTGCAGGTCCACCACGAATTAGGGCGGCGCTGACAGATTGCCGCGCCCTTCGGGCCCGCAATGACGAGTATAAAAACGTCACCGCGATGAAACCCCGGAAACGTCACCGCGAGGATTCCCCCAAAAACGTCATTGCGGGGAGTCCCAAAAAATGTCCTTGCGAGGAGCCCCCAAAAATGTCTTTGCGAGGAGCGCAGCGACGAAGCAATCTAATGGGTAGCCGCGTTGCCTATTTCCCGCCGGGCTTGCGGATAGACAGCACCGGGCAGGAGGCCTGGCGGACGATCTGCTCGGTGGTCGAGCCGGAGATGAACCTGCGCCAGCCCGAGAGGCCGTGCGTTGCGATCACGATCATATCCGCGCCCTTTTCGGAGGCATAGCGTATCACCTCGCCGGCCGCGTTGCCGATCAGCACATCGGTGAACACCGGCACACCCCTGGTAACCTTCTGCTCGGTCAGGTTCTTGAGAGATTTCTGCGCCTGCCCCTCCAGCTCCTGCTGGTAGGAAGCCACGTTGAAGGAGGAGGACTCCACGCCTATAGGCGCCTCCACGATGGGGACTAATGGCACCACGTTGATGATATGCAGCGTGGCGCCGAAATGGGCGGCCAGCTCATCGGCGACTTTGAGCGCCTCGTAGGAAGGCTCGCTGAAATCGGTCGGGCAAAGGATATTCTTAATTGGCAGCATCTCTTTAATCCCCCTCAGAAACATCCGCTTGGGCCTAATGTGCACCCGTGCAGAAGTTTATTTATGGTGCTATATTTACATCTATCAGGGCAGGTTTGTCAAGGAAGCGGTGATTAGTGGCCTTTAAGGCCGGCAGCCGAGTTTTCCTTTTCAGCCCTCGTTGCACCGGGCGCTGGCACAAAGGGCTAAAATTGAAGAAGTCAGCTTGAATAAATATATGAATACCCTGCTGGCGCGGGGTTTGGGATTCCTGGTCAGGGAGCAAGCTGTCGATGAACACCCTGTTAGGGCAAGGAAAAAACTCCAACGGTTACTGTATGACTGCCGCGTCAATGCCTTCAACTTCGCGGGCCTCATCGAGCTGAAGCTTCTGAGCTTCGTCAAGGACCCGGCTGTAGAACCCGTGCTTGCGGGCGTCCTGATTGCCCCTGGGGGCGCCTATCTGTTTCTTTTCTGTCATGAATTACTTTAAGCAGCCCATAGACGATGACCAGAGCGGCCAACTCGTAATTACCTTACTGGAGCGCCTTCTCAAGTAAAGACATGTGCGTTGAATACCATAATAGCACATACGTGCTCATTAAAAAAGGGGGATTTGTCACAAAATGGGGGCGGCGGCGGCCACGAGCAACTACAATTTAAAATTTATTTCTTGAAGGGGGTTGCGACCCCCCACGATAAGGAGTAAGATAGCCAGAGTTTAGGGATGTAATAGCATGGATACCATGTTACAAGTTATTTCTGTAAGGTTACCGGGGGCAAGGGATAGGATTAACAGAGGGAGAAGGTTAGATGGTCAAAAAGAGGCAGCTGGCTAATAGGGAAGTTGGTGGGGCAGGCACGGGCGTCAGCGGGAGCAAGCAGGCGGAAGGGGCATTGCGAGAGAGCGAGGAACGCTATCGTGAAATTTTCGACTCATCAAATGACGCATTAGTTATCCAAGATATTGCTACAGGATCGATCCTTGATGC
>CAIYTC010000083.1 GCA_903929005.1 uncultured Dehalococcoidia bacterium
GCAGATGTCATCGTTATCCTTGCCCATAACCACACCGATTCCGATGAAAAAGGTCATGAAGCCATCGCTGCGCCTGGCCAGCATATCCAGTACCTGCTCAACGCCGGAACCCGCTTTGCTGCTGACTTTAACGGTCTCGAATACCTCGTATCCCTGACGCTTGAGGAACCCGCTAAACCCTGCCCTTGATCCCATATCGAAGGCAATGCGGTTCCGGCTCTGCCGGTTCAGTATGTAGGAATTCACACAATGAACCTTAGCTTCCTCATCGGCAAAGAACGCGGAGCATTTCGGGCACCTTGTGCTGGCCCTGAGGTTCAGGGAGCCGCAGACGGGACAGAAAATCAGGCGGTCGTAAAAGCGTGTTTCCAATATGTTTTCGGCGGCCAATGAATCCAGTATCCTGACAACCTCCTCCGCCGTTTTGCCCGGCATAGGTTCCACCTGCGGGTAACATACGCCCGATTCCCTGGAGATATCAATAACAGGCCGTATATCCTCGATGTGGCCATCCACCATCTGCTTGATTAAATCAGCAACCGCCGCTTCATGAGATACAGCCAGTCCCGTTTCAATTATCTGGATCATATACTACCCGCAGCTATATTTCTTTACTACACATTAATTTACTATCCGGCAATTTAATCTATCATGCGATTTGCTATTTTGCAAACGGGATGGTATTTGTGGTAGATTGCATTTGAACCTGCAATATGCTGATTGTAGCTGTTGCATAGCGTATTTTAGTGCAGCTTTGAATTTTTTATGAACATCGTGCGGAGAGTCTATCCGTTAATCATCTTTTTTCTGGCGCTAATTACGGTATCAAGCCTGGTTCTACCACCGGACAGTAGCGAGGCTGCCTCCCAGAGGACACTGGCCTGGTCGGTAGTTGATACGCCTTCCGATAACGTCAACGGCATGATAATCAGGCCGTCCGGTATAAACTCATTTGCGTTGGGACCGGATAACAGGACTTTCTACGCGGCGGATACGGCCAAGAACGGGTTTTACAAGTCCACTGACGCGGGTTATAGCTGGCTGTCGAATATCAGTACAAATCTATCAGCAACTCCTGGTGCATTATTACCTGTGTGGAATGTGGTTGTTGCGCCGGATGATGCCAATATCTTGCTGGCAGTCACAGATAATCAAACCCCCACACCCGGGGGTCCCAAGAATCTATTTTTGTCAACCGATGGCGGAGGGACCTGGCTGAATGCTGGTTTGTCTATCAATGCCACTGAGTATATTAGCTGCCTGGATATCTCGAGGTTGTACGGGTCAAGCAATCAGACCCGCGATATAGCGGTGGGCACACGTATCACAGCGGGAGCGGGACGGCTATTTACCCGGCAGTATAGCACCACATTTACCGGTGGGTGGGCCGATCAACTTCTCGACCCCGCAATAACCACCGGTATCACTTCGGTTAAATTCTCACCCGCCTATGCAACCGACCAGACTGTTGTGGTTATTTCATGCACAGCGGCAAGCATGTTTCTGCATATGGGGAAACACGACTCTTCCCTGAATGCGACGACCTGGGACCTCCTGGGGGGCTACCTTTTATACCCCGTAGACCTCAATGCGGGCAGTGCTGCTACTATCATCAATTCCAACCTCGAATTGCCCTCCGATTACGTGGGCACCGACCTGTCACTGCGCAGTTGCTTCGTTAACGTATTCGATAACACCACGCCGTCCGTATTCTACATCAGCAGCACACCAATCAGGTTCACTATCACACCTCCCTCAGCAGGACCGCGTATATCCTCCATTTCCTATTCAGGCAGCAACGCCACGGGGATCCTGTTAGCCGGGGAGGCCACAGCTAACCCAGCGCAGGCGCACGTCAATATCTGGCAGAGCTCAAACGCGCAGGTATCTACGCCCGGGGCCGCAACCTGGTTAATATCTGATACCCTTAAATCGCCGACCGGCGGCGGCAGTACAGGCAGGGCCAATGCCCTGCTGGCCTGGAGTTCGGACGGCAGCCGGGCCTATTGCGGCACTTCTTCAGACAATTCCACTGTAGGCGGCACCGGTACCACCCCCGGTCAATGGCCGTTTTCCAAACGCGTAAACGTGCCCATAGATGAATCCGCCTTTTCGTACAGCGCCGACAACGGGTTTGCCTGGAACCAGATCGGCATAATCAACACGTTGATAAGCCGGCTATCTGACTCGGCTACGTATGAACAAGCGGGGGGCGATGGCGGCGGCACGCTCTACTTAGCGTCTCTAAACACTGCTGGCTTCGACAGCGTGTGGCGCAGCACCAGCGACCCGCTGGGGCTTACCTGGGAGCGCGTTTTAACCTGGCGCAGCAGCGATAACGGCGCCATATTGCGGCTCAATCCCTGGAATGCTGCCAGCCAGGTGATCGTTTTAGCCGACCGTCTAACCGATAATATCACCTGCTCTTCCAACGGGGGGGACACATGGGCACAGGTGCTTGCCGGCATCAAGGTAAAGGATTTAACGCTGCTGGACGACAACAATATGTATGTCCTCGATGACTACAGCGTCCGCAAGGTTAGCGGCAGCGGCAGCACCTGGACACCCGGTAAACCAATCAATACACAGCTCCTGGCGCCCGGGCACACCCTCTGTGCACCAAAAGGCAGCTCCATAGTCTTCGTCGGCACTGAAGGCAACGCCGATACCGCAGTAGCCTGGGTGGATTTTGCCCAACTTTTCCCTAAATTCACCCCGCTTAAGGAGCTGCCGGCTCAGGGGGACGTCCACATAGTAACCGATGACCGCTACGATAGCAATAAGAATATCTACGCAGGCATCAACATGGGCGCCGCTGATGACGGCAATATTTACCGCTGGACCATGGTGACCAGCACGAACTGGGATGAGCTTGACCCGACTAACAGGTCATTCTATGGATTGTGTATGCTGAACGATATCCTCTACGGGGCCTGGAATACGGCTATAGCGCCGCCATATCTGAGCCCCGGCGTCGACCGTACACTGGAGGCCAGGGCAAAGGTACCTCCTGCACCCGAATGGGATACACTGCGGGATGGACTGATAGGCATTCCCCTGTTCACCCGTGAACCGACCTCCCTGCACACATCGTCGAATGCCTACAACACGCTCTGGGCAATCGATAATCAGGATTATAATTTCAGCGCTAACCTGGGCTGCCTGTGGCAGTATGTCGATTCGGTAGCCAAGCTGGGACCCTGGCCCACGGCGCCGCCGCCCGGCGGCTTTATCGGCCCTGACCCCGTAACGGGAAGAGCGCAGCAGATCGATTTCAGGTGGCGGCCGCTCAAGGAC
>CAIYTC010000084.1 GCA_903929005.1 uncultured Dehalococcoidia bacterium
AGGATGCCGAAGGATAGGCCTGCTGTTTTTAATAAGTTGACCAGGTTCCTGGCCATTTTTTGGCCATGTTCATCGTAAGAGCCGAGGCAGCCGATATACAGAAGGAAATCGTCGCCTTTCTCATATATTTTGGTTCCGTCCGACCAGGCGGCGCGTTCATTCCGCACGTTTTTAAACGGGTTGCCGTAATTGTAAACGGATTCAAGGAAGCGCTTGACCCTGGCGGGGATTTTGCCCTGCTCTACCATATCGCTCCTGGCGCCGATGATCCATTCCACGATGTCGGGGGCAAATTTCATCGGGCACTGCTCGGTGCAGTTCTTGCAGTTGGTACAGGCATAAAGTATCTCGGCCAAATGCTCCGACCAGGGCAGTTCACCTTTCAGCCACCCGTATGTCAGCCACAACCTGCCGCCCGTAGAGTAGGTATCGAACCTGAACCTGTTATAGGAGGGACAATTAATGGCAGAGTAGTCGGTGGGGAATTTGCAGTAACCGCATCTGAAGCACCTGTGTATCTGGGCCTGGTATTTCTTCATTGTCTTACCTCCCAGTTACCGGGGTTCATAATGCCGTTGGGGTCCAGCAGTTTCTTAATCCTCATCATTAAATTGAGCGTTTCGGGGTCCATTTTCGCCATGGTCATCTGTTGCTCGTCGATATTGGGTTTCCACATGACCCCGCCGTTTTCGAGGGCAAATTCAGCCGCTTCATCCAGCGCCTGCTTGGCCCTTTTCATGGTATCCGGCTCGGCCCGGTTAAAGGTATAGGAGAAGGAAAACATCATGCTGTGCCCCCCATCGATCATGCGGGCAGCGGAGGAGTAGAAAAGGTCATATTTTTCCGCCAGCTCAGCCAGCTTTTTAACGTAAACGGGGTACTTCTCCAGGGGAGCTATGGGGCCGCTGTACTCAAACCCTCCTCCCTTGCTGACATCCGCAAACCTCGTGGTGTCTTTGGAAGGCATGGACAGCATGGGCGCCTTCATCTCGGGGAGGAGGCTGACAAACCCGCCTTCCCTCCTCTCGAAGTATTCCCACAGCGCACGCCAGGCCAGCTTCTTTTTAAATTCTATTTCATCTTCCGTATCGCCAGTTACATAGAAAAGGATGTAATAATTGCCCCTGAACCTGAGCGGTAGGGGCTGTGCGGTCACCACCAGGTCTTCTATCATTTCAGTGCGGCCAAGCTTGCGCATGATTCCGGGCACCATCTCAGCCTCGTCGGTGAGGAAAAGCATGACATCGCGGAACTTCTTGCAGGGATAGAGTTTCAGCGCCAGCCTGGTGATTATCCCGGTGGTGCCAAACCAGCCGAAAAACAGGCTGCTCAGGTCCGGCAAAGGCGGTCCCTTGGAGAACCAGTATGGCGAGACAGAGCAGGAGCCGATTTTGCATTTCTCTCCGGTGGGCAAGACCACTTCCAGGCCGCAGACCATGTCGGAGTTGAACCCGTGTTGCTGCGTCAGACGTCCCTGGCCGTGTATTACCGCGTTGGCTGCTACGGTTGTGATCGGTGGAGAATCAGGTATGCTGTGACGAAGATGAGGGTAATTCTTTAGCAGGTAGCTTTTCAACGTGCCGTGCGTCGTCCCCCCTTCCACTATTACGTACCCGGCGGCCTCATTGACCTCTAATATTTGTCCCATCCTTTTCATATCCAGCAGGATGCCGCCTTTTTGCGGGATAACCAGGCCGGTAAGCGAAAGGCCGCCGCCTTTGGGGAT
>CAIYTC010000085.1 GCA_903929005.1 uncultured Dehalococcoidia bacterium
ATCGAGTCTGAGGATATTATTTCTTCTTCATGTGTCGCACTGAGTCAAGATTTGATCAGATCCCTGAATACCTGAAAAATCAGGGGGAAAAGAGGGGTTTGGTAGCGCATACCGGATTCGAACCGGTGATCTCTGCCTTGAGAGGGCAGCGTCCTAAACCCCTAGACGAATGCGCCACGTGAAGCGTTAGATATTATATCAACGCCCCCTCCAAACAACAATTCAGAGTTGTTTCGAAACAATGAAAGGGAAACCACCGCCCACCTGGCCAAAACCTTCAGAAGCTATCCGGAAACCGGCACCTATCTATCCCAGTAAGTGACAGCAGTCTGGTATGACCCGGTGCTGGTAGCGGTCCTGGCAAGCCTGCCATCGACGTAAATGTTCACGGTTACGCTGCCATCGTCGTCGCTATTATTATGCGCATATACGTAGGCCTGGCCATCGGTAAAACCTTCGTAAGTAAACCTCCATGGCAGTCCCATGTCCACGAATGATTCCATGCTGCCGGAAGGACTGGTGATCTGGATATCCGCCAACGGCACGCTGCCTGTCACTTCATACATAACTACGACCGGTTGCTGGCAGGCCGCGCTTACGCCCGCGCTCGCCAGCAGAAATAAACAGGCCATTACCCGGACTGTGATGAGAATTAATGGCGATAACTTAGTTTTCATCATAAATCCCCTCCCTCGTCCGCGCATTATACGCTTTACAGGCCGCCTCATACAATCCCCAATAGTCTATATTTAATGCACCTGTGGGAGAAAAGCTGGCTGGGGATCCTGGATTCGAACCAGGGCTCACGGATTCAGAGTCCGCTGTCCTACCGCTAGACTAATCCCCATAGCAGTGGAATTATAGCAAAGCGGCTGTTTTGCATCAACCGCCGCATCCAGGTCAATAATCCGTTTACTGTTAAATGACAAGGATATTGACAGTAACTGATAAAATCAGGTATACCTAATGATACATTCCAGATATTGGACTTAGCGGAGAATAGAATAACATGAAACTTACCTGGAAACCTATTATGGCAGGCATATTGGATATAATATCAGGCGCCATCGGCATGGTCGGTGGGGTCTATTTTGTTGTACTCAGTTCCGTGTTTCGCGCTATGCACGAGGTCATGGGCATGGATCCGGCACTAATACAGCAGACGGAAATTATTATTTCCAGGTTATTTGCCGTGCCTTTTGTGCTGGTGTTTATCGGTATCATATCCATTATCGGCGGCGTATATGCCCTGCAACGCAGAATCTGGGCATTTGCACTGGCCGGGGCAATAACCTCTTGCATCGTATTCCCATTCTTCGGGCTGCCCGCCATCATCCTCACCGGGCTGGCACAGGAAGAGTTCAGCTAACTTGCTGATGCTTAGCAGGCTATTAAATTGTCCAGTTTAACTAACCTCCAATCAGCGCTGGGGATCGACTTTAATAACACATCCCTCCTGCAGCAAGCTTTCATCCATACTTCCTATATTAACGAAAATCCCGCCGCCGGGAGCGGCGACAACCAGAGGATGGAGTTTTTAGGTGATGCACTGCTCAATATGATCGTTGCAGAGAAGCTCTACCATGAATTCTCAGCGTTGCCGGAAGGGCAGTTGACTGAGATCAGGGTATCTCTAATCAGGCAGGAAAAACTGGCTGAGCAGGCCACGGCGCTTAAACTGGGGGATTACCTGCTGTTGGGCAAAGGCGAGGACGCATCCGGGGGACGAAATAAGCGCAACAACCTGGCCGACACATTTGAAGCCCTGATAGCTGCCATATTCCTCGATCAAGGGTTTGAAGCTGCCAGGCGCTTCATATTAGCCGGGATCCAGGCAGATATAGAGGCTGTCAAAGCCGGTCAGCTCGTACCCAATTTCAAAGCCCTGCTGCAGGAGCTGACGCAGGCCCGGTTTAACTCGTTGCCTGACTACGAGGTGATCGAGTCCACCGGCCCCGACCATGACAGGGTATTTTTTGTGTCCGTTTCACTGGGAGATATGGTCCTGGCGATCGGGTCTGGAAAGACCAAGAAAGCAGCAGAATTTGAAGCTGCGCGTCTGGCCTATGCCAAACTTGCGGGAGACGTTTAATATGCCCGACTAAGCAGGGTACTTCAGAATAATTATTTCCATCCCGGAAGGCAGGCTGCCGCTGCTAAATTCCACCTCACTGGAATCAAGCTTCCTGGCGTTTTGCTTCCCTTTTATAAAGTCATCGGCAGTCCATTGCAAAAACTGGCAGCGGTCAGTCTTATAGTGCATGGGGATAACCACCTGAGGGTTAATGTCTTGGCATACCCTGGCTGCCGCTTCACAGTCAATGGTAAACACACCTCCCACAGGCACAAGTAAGATGTCAACCTTCCCGACAGCAGCTATCTCACTTGACGACAGCCTGTGGCCAAGGTCGCCCAGGTGGCAGATATTTATCCCATCCATATTAACGCAGAAAACCGTATTGACACCCCGCTCCTTGCCCAGGCTGTCATCATGAAATGCCTTGATCCCTTTAATGGAAATGCCACTGATAATCCTGTCAACGCCACCTTTCAGTACTTCGTATTGGCCCGGTATAGCAGCCAGATAATTATGGTCGAAATGTTCATGGCTAACAGTAACTATATCCGCAGGTTGTTCTACCTGAGCATAGCTGAGATAGCTGTCAGCTTTGAAAGGATCCATCAATACCCCAACGCCTGCCATAGAAGTAAGCAAAAAACATGATTGGCCAAACCACTTTATCCTCATAGCTGATCCCCCCTATTTATTGCTCAGGTCTGATGCTAATTTAATCAATGTCCTCACGCCAAAGCCGGTGGCGCCTTTTACCAGGACACCCTGTGTCTTTTCCGTCATGAAAGGCCCGGCGATATCCACATGTACCCAGGGTATTTCGCTGACAAACTCTCGCAGGAAGAGTGCTGCCGTGATGGCGCCGCCATACCTGCCGCCCGAATTTTTGATGTCTGCGACATCGCTCTTGTTTAACTCTTTATATTCATCCGGTAAGGGCAATTGCCACAAATGCTCACCTGCTTCCCCGGCGGCCCTGATTAATTTGTCCGCCAGAGCCTGGTTATTAGTGAATACCCCGGCATAAATATCACCCAAAGCCACATGGCAGGCGCCGGTCAGGGTAGCCAGGTCAATTATTGGACTAAGGCCTTGCTTAACCGCGTAAGCTAAGGCGTCAGCCAGTATCAGGCGTCCTTCTGCATCCGTATTGACCACCTCGATGGTCTTGCCATTCGATGCCTTCAACACATCCCCGGGCTTCAGGGCTCTTCCGCCGGGCAAGTTCTCGGTGGCCGGGATGACGGCAGTTACATTGATTTTAAGCTTTAATTTAGCAATCGCACTGATAGCTGCGATGACTACGGCGCCTCCGGCCATGTCTCCCTTCATATCAGACATGAACTCCTGTGGCTTTAATGAAATCCCACCGGAATCAAAGGTCAAACCTTTGCCCACAAAGCCGATGGTGTCCTTTTTCGCTGCATCGCCTGTGTAACTGAGCACGATGAATTTAGGAGGCTGACTTGTCCCCTGTGCAACTCCTAAAAGCGCCCCCATTTTTTCCTTCTCCATCTGCTCACGGTCCATGACCACGATTCCGAGGCCATTCCGGCCGGCGATTTCGCCTGCTATTTTGGCCATGTGCGCAGGTGTCATATGGTTGGCCGGCTCATTTACCATGTCACGCGCCAACAGGGCCGCCTCAGCTACTATCCTGCCTTTCACAAGCCCGCTCTTGATGGTGTTTAGCTTCGATGCATCTTTTTCCAGAAATATTACTTGCTCTACGTCATGTTCATCTTCGCTCTTAGTTATATGTTTGTTATACCGATACGCGCCGAGAATGCAACCTTCAACGATCGCCATTGATGAGTCTTCCGGGGTAAAACCGCCGGCGCCGCTCCCGGGCAGTATGGTAGCAGCAGTTTTGCAGTTGTGTTTTCTCAGGGTGCGCACCACCTCCGCCAGCATATCCCTCAGCTTAGCTTGATTGAATTCTTGCTTCTTTCCCAAACCGGCCACAGCTACCAACCTGGCAGGTAACTTCCCCAAGGTATGAATTACATGTATCTCATTAAGCTTGCCCTTTAGTTCACCCGATTTTATGAGATCACCTATAACCCCTCCCAGCGCATTATCCACGGCAAGCGCCGCCCCACCCGGTTTATCAGCACCTTCGAAAATATTGACCACTATGGCGTCACATTTTATCAACGTTATTTCACCCAACTTTGCATTAAATTTCAATGTGCCCTCCAAAAAACAACTTTATGTAAACTTACAGACAACTCCGGCAAAAGATTGTTTACCGATAGCTATTTTAACCCAAATGCCGTGATAATCAAGTATATTAACACCTTTTCCTGGTGGGCTAATCTGGAAATTGATTTTTCCGCTGTGTACGTGGTATAATATTCGGAAATAAACCTTTAAGTCAGCCCGGCGAGGCTGGTAAGGGATTGATGAAGTTAATTAATCGCAGTTACATTTCAAGCTTATTGGCTTGTAACAGGCCTCTTGCCGGCACAGGCAGGAGGTTTTTTTATGTCTGAAAAGATATTGCTTAACTCCGCCGATATCGAAAGGGTGCTTATTCGCATTGCCCATGAAATACTCGAGCGCAATAAAGGGGCCAAAAACATCGTTTTCGTGGGAATTAAAACACGCGGTGTACCACTGGCCCAACGCCTGGCTAAAATTATTCAGAGTATGGAGCATGTCGATATACCGGTAGGCTCGCTGGATATCACGCTTTACCGCGACGATGTCTCCTCCCTGAGCTTTAAACATGTAGTCCAGCAGACCTACGTGCCCTTTGATATAACAAATAAGCAGGTAATCCTGGTTGACGATGTTTTTTATACCGGGCGCAGTATCCGGGCAGCTCTCGATGCGCTGACGGACCTCGGCAGGCCGGAAACTATCCAGCTTGCCGTGCTGATCGATAGAGGGCACCGTGAATTGCCGATACGCGCCGATTTTGTAGGAAAGAATATACCGACCGCGCATAATGAAGAGATAAAGGTTTATGTCAGCGAGGTTGACGCTGTGGATAAAGCAGTGGTTTTGAGACAGGAGGGAGACAAGCATGAGCTTGTATGAAGCAAAACTCAGCGCCGCCGGCCAGGGCACTCTTCCACCTCTCTCAATTGGCTCATGGCAGCATAAGCATGTGCTGGACCTGGATGATTTCTCAAGGGAGGAAATCGACCTTGTGTTTGAAATAGCCGATGGCATGGTTGAAATCCTGGCACGTGATGTTAAGAAAGTCCCTACCCTGCGCGGCAAAACTATAGCAACGATGTTCTTTGAACCCAGCACCAGGACCAGGGCTTCATTCGAGCTTGCCGCTAAATATTTAGGCGCCGATACCGTGAGCCTCGACGCAGTAAAAAGCAGCGTGGCCAAAGGCGAGTCGCTTATAGATAGCTTGCGCACACTGCAGGCACTTGAGATTGACACGATTATTATCAGGCATCCCTGTTCAGGCGCAGCCTGTATTGCGGCACAGCACCTGGAGACGAGTATTATTAATGCCGGCGATGGATGCCATGCACACCCATCCCAGGGACTGCTGGATATCTATACTATGAAGAGGCAACTCGGAGACCTGTCGGGAAAGAAAATGGTGATTATAGGAGATATTATGCACAGCCGGGTTGCCAGGTCAAATATCTGGGGTACCCGCACCTTTGGCATCAGCGTAGTGCTCTGTCCTCCACCGACTCTTGTACAGCACGGCATGAGTGAGATGATTGAGAGATGCGGCCTCAACCATGTCAGGATTGAACATAAACTCGATGCCGCCCTTGAAGATGCCGACATCATAATGCCATTAAGATTGCAAAAGGAGCGGCAGCCAAGCGGATTAATCCCATCCATACGTGAATATATTCAGCAATACCAGCTTAACCCTAAAAGACTGCTAAGAGCCAGGCCGGGCGCTATAGTCATGCATCCGGGACCTATGAATGAAGGCATCGAGATCAGCCATGACGTCGCTTACGGCAGCAATTCGCTGATCGAGCAACAGGTTACCAACGGGGTGGCGATACGCATGGCCCTGCTGTATTTGATCTCGGGAGGTAAAAACCGGTGAAGAGCAACAGCCTTCTGATAAAAAACGCACGGGTTATGGACCCGGCTAACAGCCAGGATGAGATCAGCGATATCCTCATCGAAGGCGGGGTCATCAAGCAATCCGGAAGAAACTTAACCGCCTCAGGTGTAGCTGTATTTGACGCTACGGGATTAATTGCCTGCCCCGGCTTCATTGATCTGCACTGCCACCTGCGTGAACCTGGTTTCGAAGATAAGGAGACTATTGCCAGCGGAGCATCCGCGGCTGCGCACGGCGGATTTACCACCATCTGCTGCATGCCAAATACCCAACCGCCTTTAGATAGTGCCTCCGCCATTGATTATGTAAATAAAATAGCCGCCAGGGACGCGGCGCGTGTTACCGTCCTGCCGGTAGGATGCATTACCCGTGGAAGGGCAGGCCAAGAGATAACGGAAATGATTGAATTGGCAGAGGCCGGCTGCATCGGTTTCAGCGATGATGGCAGCCCTGTCAGCAGTGCGCGTGTCATGTCAATAGCCATGGAGAATGCCGCAGGTCTGGGACTGCCGGTCATAGATCATTGCGAAGACCTGGAACTGTCGCGCGGAGGGCATATAAACGATGGCTGGGTTGCTGCCAGGTTAGGGCTTAAGGGCATTCCGGCGGCGGCAGAGGAATCCATTGTAGCGCGTGATATTGCACTGGCAGAGATGACGGGCGTACGCCTGCACGTAACCCACCTAAGCACACAGGGCTCGGTAGCTCTTATCCGGAATGCTAAACTCAAAGGGTTGAAGGTAACTGCTGATGTTACACCTCATCACCTTACCCTCACGGAAGAGCGTGTTATTAATAATCCTGTCAAAACAGATACTTTACTGGCCTATGATACTAACGCCAAAGTTAATCCACCGCTACGAACTGCCGCGGATATCCAGGCGCTTATACAGGGCCTTAATGACGGCACGATCGATGCCATTGCCACTGACCACGCGCCACATACCAGGGAAGAAAAACTGTGCGAATTTGAAACAGCGGCAGTGGGGATCAGCGGTTTTGAAACCGCCTTCGGGGTACTGATGACCCTGGTCAATACCGGTGAAATTAGCTTGAATACCCTGATTGCACATTTGACTGCAGGGCCGGCCCGCATATTGAATAATAGACGCGGAATCAGCGGAACCATTAAACCCTCGGCGAGGGCTGATATAGTATTGCTGGATATCAACAGGGAATGGCTGGTAGATGTCCGTGATATGCTATCGTGCGGCAAGAACACTCCTTTTGATGGATATACACTCAAGGGCATGGTCGTTGCTACGATACACGGAGGAGAGGTGGCCTATATCCATCAGTCTGTAAGGATATCCCGATGATAATATGCGGGAAAGCTATCGCCGGCAGCCTGAATACAATCACCTGTGGACACGTGGCCTGGCCAGATGGTTTCCAGGTAAGGCGGGCCACTCTAAAGAGGCACAGACCATGCCTTGCAGCACCGGACACTGCCCGGTCAGCCCTTAATGCGTCAACACCTGGCCAGGTGATATACAACATCAAACCGGTTAGCGAATACTTAAATTGGTTTTATATTACCAAGGAGGTCCACTGTGCCACGAAGGAATGATATAAAAAAAATAATGATCATCGGGTCAGGTCCCATCATCATCGGCCAGGCTTGCGAATTTGACTATTCAGGTACGCAGGCCTGTAAGGCGCTGAAAGGCCTTGGTTATGATATAGTGCTGGTCAACTCAAATCCGGCTACGATAATGACTGACCCTGGCATGGCTCATACCACCTACCTGGAGCCCCTCACTATTGAAATGATGCAAAAGATAATAGAAAAAGAGCGGCCGGATGCACTGTTACCCAACCTGGGAGGTCAATCTGCCCTCAATTTAAGCTCGGAGCTGGCCAGGGAAGGGATCCTGGCTAAGTACGGGGTTGAGGTGATAGGAGTTGACATTGATGCCATCCGCAGCGGTGAAGACCGTATAGCTTTCAAGGAGACTATGAACCGGCTGGGCATCGATATGCCCAATAGCGAAGCTGTCTATTCTATCGACGAAGCTGAACGGGTGGCCACAGAACTGGGCTACCCGGTGGTAGTCAGGCCGGCATATACAATGGGAGGCACAGGGGGCGGGCTGGTATACAACGTGGAAGAATTACGGACTGTGGCAAGCCGGGGTATCACAGCCAGCCTGATCGGCCAGGTGCTCATAGAAGAATCAGTGCTTGGCTGGGAGGAACTTGAACTCGAAGTGGTACGTGATGCTAAGAACCAGATGATCACCGTCTGCTTCATCGAAAATGTCGACGCTATGGGCGTACACACCGGCGACTCATTCTGCGTGGCGCCGATGCTCACAATTAACCCTGCGTTGCAGAAAAGGTTACAGAATTATTCCTACAAAATCGTCGAGGCCATACGCGTAATCGGCGGCACTAATATCCAGTTTGCTCACGATCCGAAAACAGGACGGGTAGTGGTAATCGAGATAAATCCCAGGACCTCACGGTCATCCGCGCTTGCTTCCAAGGCTACAGGTTTTCCCATTGCGCTGGTTTCCGCCAAGCTGGCGGCCGGGTTGACGCTGGATGAAATCCCCTATTGGAGGGATGGAACACTCGAGAAATATACCCCTTCAGGCGATTACGTTGTGGTTAAATTTGCCCGGTGGGCTTTCGAAAAATTCAAGGATGCCGAGGATAAGCTCGGCACCCAGATGCGTGCCGTCGGCGAAGTTATGAGCATCGGCAAAAACTATAAAGAAGCCTTGCAAAAATCAATCAGGTCGCTTGAAACAGGCAGGCACGGCTTGGGTTTTGCCGGAGATTTTAACCGGAAAACGCTTGACGAACTCATGGATTTGTTGCAGGAACCTTCCAGCGAGCGTCACTTCATCATGTATGAAGCTTTACGCAAAGGCGCCGGCGTGGACGCATTATACGCCAAGACGTTTATCAAGCCATGGTTTATTCAGCAGATGAAAGAACTGGTTGAGCTTGAGCAGGAGATACTATCGTCTAAAAACAAAGCGCTGCCCGCTGAGCTGTTTAAAAAGGCTAAAAAGGATGGCTTTGCCGACAAATACCTTTCTCAATTACTCAAGATCCCCGAAAATGAGATTCGCCAGAGGCGTATATCACTGGGAATCAAAGAGGCCTGGGAACCGGTCCCCGTCAGCGGAGTAGAGAACGCCGCGTACTACTTCTCAACGTATAACGCTCCCGACAAAACCACAAGCAGCAACCGGAAAAAGGTCATGGTATTGGGCGGCGGACCCAACCGCATTGGCCAGGGCATAGAGTTCGATTATTGCTGCGTCCATGCCGCTTTCACGCTGCGGGATGAGGGATACGAAACTATCATGGTTAATTGTAACCCTGAAACTGTATCCACCGATTATGACACTTCAGATAAACTGTATTTTGAACCTCTCACAGTGGAAGATGTCTTAAGCATCTACGAAAAAGAAAAACCTGAAGGCGTAATCGTACAGTTTGGAGGGCAAACCCCCTTAAATATAGCGGGCGAACTGCATAAATACGGGGTAAACATACTCGGCACGTCACCCGAAACTATTGACCTGGCAGAAGATAGGGGCAGGTTCCGTGACATGATGATAAAGCTGAATATCCCTATGCCTGAATCAGGCATGGCCATCAATATGGAAGAAGCGCTGCTGGTGGCTGACCGGATAGGCTATCCCCTCATGGTCAGGCCATCTTATGTCCTGGGGGGCAGGGGTATGCAGGTGGTGCATGACGAAGATATGCTGCGTGAATATGTCAGCGCAGCGGTGGGAGTCACCCCTGACCGGCCGATATTGATTGACAGATTCCTGGAAAATGCCATCGAGGCGGAGGCGGATGCCATCGCCGACGGAACCGATGCTTTCGTACCCGCCATCATGGAGCATATCGAGCTGGCAGGTATCCATTCCGGTGATTCATCCTGTGTCATACCGCCGGTTACCATCCCTGAAAAACATATGCAGACAATCAATGAATATACGCAGAGGATTGCCAGAGAACTGGGTGTGGTCGGGCTGATGAATATGCAGTATGCTATAGCCAAAGATGTTGTGTACGTGCTGGAAGCCAATCCAAGGGCGTCACGCACGGTACCGCTGGTGTCCAAGGTTTGCAATGTTTCCATGGCGCGTATCGCTACACAGGTAATGCTGGGCAAGAAGCTGGCTGAACTGAAATTGAAGCACCATTCAATACCTCATTACGGTGTGAAAGAGGCCGTCTTCCCCTTTAATATGTTCCCCGAGGTTGACCCCATACTCGGCCCTGAGATGAGGTCGACAGGCGAGGTGCTGGGTATGGCTGATTCCTTTGGGCTGGCTTTTTACAAGGCACAGGAAGCAGCCCGGCAACGGCTTCCGGAGAAGGGCACCGTGCTGCTCAGCCTGTTCAGCAAAGAAATGCCCACCGCGCTCAATATGACCAGGCAATTTCAAGAGCTTGGTTTTAAGATAAAAGCCACCCGGGGTACACATGAATTCTTGAGCAAACATGGCATCGTTTCTGAAGCAATCAACAAGCAACACGAAGGCAGGCCCAATATAGTTGACGGTATAAAAAACGGTGAGATACAACTGGTCATCAATACACCCAGCGGCAAAATGAGCAAATACGACGATTCCTATATCCGCAAGGCTGCTATCAAGTACAAAATCACCTATATAACCACGCTGGCAGCCGCGGCTGCGGCTGCCAGAGGAATAGCTGCCTACCGTAAGAGCAAACCGGCTGTTAAATCGCTGCAAAGCTATCACTCCGACATTAAATAGTAACGACGCTGAAATAATTGAAACAGCTTAAAGCCGTAGTACTATCAAACGAGCAGGTCCTGAGCTACCCCGGGGCCGAATATTTTTTAATGCGCCTTGAAGCGCCGGAAATTGCGCAGGAGAGTAAACCGGGACAATTTCTTATGTTGAAATGCAGCAACGATACTATTTTGCGTCGTCCCATCAGCGTGCACGCCGTAACCAATTCCGGCGAAGCCCATTTGCTGTATGCAGTGCAAAATGGTTTTGACCTGGAGAATACTGCCAGGGGGAAGGGTACGCGCTGGCTCTCCGGATTGACAAAAGGCTCAGAGCTTGATGTGATTGGGCCTCTGGGCAATGGTTTTAAGATCGAGCCATCGGCAAAAAGCATTCTGTTAGTAGCAGGAGGTATCGGCATAGCTCCTTTAAAATTCCTGGCAGAAAAGGCTATCTCGATGAATATTAACGTTATCCTGCTCAGCGGAGCGCGTACCGGGATACGGCTGCTTCCCGAGAATATGTTTCCAGCCAGGGCAACCACCGTCTTGGCTACCGACGACGGCAGCAGGGGTAAAAAAGCTGCTGTAATTGACCTGATACCCGAATACCTGGAGCGGGTTGATCAGGTATTGGCTTGCGGGACTGAGGACATGTTCAAGGCCCTAAGCCACCGCATGGAGAGCTGGCCGGTAACTAAACCGGTTCAGGTTTCGCTCGAGGTACGCATGGGCTGCGGAGTTGGCGCCTGCTATGCTTGCAGCGTCATAACACGGCAGGGCAAGCAACGGGTTTGCCAGGAAGGCCCCGTTTTTAATATAAGAGATATAATATGGCAGGAGGTTAGAATATGACAGTCAACTGCAAGAGAATCCAGATAAACACCAATGGCCAGGGTGAAACCATCAACGTAACATCCGATATCGCCAGGGAAGTAGGTAATTCAGGTGTAAACAGCGGCACTGTTACAGTGTTTATTCCCGGCTCGACAGCAGGTGTAACGACCATAGAATATGAACCAGGGCTGGTATCAGATATGGAAATGATGTGGGACAGGTTAATTCCCGCAGATCTAAGCTACGAGCATAATAAAGCGTGGGGTGACGGCAACGGGCACTCACATGTCCGAGCCGCACTGATCGGTCCATCCATTACTATTCCGTTCATCAATAAAAGGCTGACCCTGGGCACATGGCAACAGATCGTGATTACCGACTTTGATGTCAGGCCGAGGTCACGTGAAATTATCCTGCAAATAATGGGGGAATAAGCCAGGCTCTATATTTAATTGCTTAACAGGAGGTTGTTATGCCTAATGCACAATCACTTGCCACAGTCCTATTCATCATACTCGGCTGCTGTGCCTTGCTCGCGCTGGGAGCCTTTATAGGAAAAAAAACGGACCCGGGAAAACTGGTTACATTCGCAGGTGTCATAGCCCTTATAGCGGTAGTAAGCTATGCGGTATATGCCGCCTATTATTTCATAACACTGGCACGATAGCAGAACGTTAAGCGTTGCAGATAGAGCATATATAGTATGATCCAAAGCTTTCAATGCCCCGTATGTGGCAACCTGAACGCATTAGGTGAGCCGGAGTGCACCAATTGCAGCCAGGGTTTCGTCTACAATTGCCCGGTTTGTGGCAGTCCTTTGAATAACCGCTATCCAAATTGCCCGAACTGCCGCACAGTTTTTAATTGGGGTGTTCTGCAAAAACAAAATCCGGCAGGCACTAGCGCGAATATACCGCCAAACCAGGATGTTAGGCCTGATGATATATCAACGGTGACAGCCAGCCAACAAATTGATAGAAGAAGTGGCAGCTTTACCGCGAGGCCAATATTCTGGGTTATGCTTATTGTTGTTTGTGTAATCCTTATTGCCCTGTTACTTATAATAGATAAGGTAATTCATGCTTAGAATAGGAGGTAGCCATGCCGGACCCCAAAACAGTAACATATATTTTTGCTGTCGTTCTCCTTTCATGCCTGGTGCTGTCACTGGGCGGCTTCCTGGGTAGAAAATTTGAGGTCTTCCGTGTCGTTATATTTGCGGCAGCGGTAGCGCTCGTTACTATAGTTGTTTTCGCAATTTACTTCGCCTTTTTAGGCATCAGCGGAAAATTATAATCTTATGCAGGAGAAGGTAGTCTGATATGCAGCATGGAAAATTCGGCACAGCCATCAACTGCATGGACGGGCGTGTACAGCTTCCGGTAATAAACTGGATGAAAAGCAGATACGGCCTCGATTTCATAGACATGGTGACAGAACCGGGCCCGGACAAGATGCTCTCGCAGGGCAGCCCTGCGCAGGTAGAATCGATCAAATCAAGGGTGCTTATCTCCGTAAATGCCCACGGCTCGGAGACTATTGTGATGACAGGGCACCACGATTGCGCGGGCAATCCTGTATCGAAGGAGGAACACATCAGGCAGGTAAAGGAATGCGTGAAGATACTGCAGTCCTGGAAACTGCCGGTTAAAAACATCCTGGGAGTTTGGATCAACGATAGCTGGACCATTGAAATAATTGAGTAAACACATTATTAGCCGGCCTATTTGCCTCTCGTTTGTCCGTGTTGTAGAATTACGCAAATCTGGTTCCGCGTGATACCCGGTCCCGCTTTACGCATTATATGGAGAATCCTGATATGAGCAAGAGATTAATCACGATTATTACGCTGGTCATAATATCTGCTGTGGCGTTATCTTCCTGCGCCCCGCAGAAGAAGGAGGTATTGCCCAGCCAGATGGCTCCGGTAACGCGTGGCGATCTCATTCTCTCCGTTTCCTCCGACGGCAACCTCGATATGCCCAACCAGGTGCGCCTGAAATTTGGTACTCCGGGTACAGTTAAGGAAATACCCGCAGAGAAGTACAAGTTAGAGGGGAGGCCTGTCAAGGCTGGTACATTACTAGCTAGGCTCGATAACACAATCCAACTACTTCGAATCAAGGCTGCCCAATATAGTCTTGAACAGGCTATCAACAACGTTGTGCAAGGGTGTTGCGGACCTCGCTATCCGACATTTTATACCCTGGCAACGGCCCTGATGCGTTTTGAACAGGCGCAGGCTGAGGTCAACCAGGCTAAGGAGATGGTAAATGCCGCTAAATATGCCGATGCGGCCTCTAACATTACCTTAGCAAAATATGACCTCGACGCGGCCAGGTCAGTCTATGCCAACCCTCAACTCGATACATTTCAGACGCAATACAATGATATGAATCAGCCAACTACATTGTTTCCACAACTTATTCAAATCGCCGGCGTGATGGATACTCAGATCGCGGCCTTGAAAAATGTCCGGCAACTGCTCGAAGCCGGCGATTATCCCGGCGCTTCGCAGGCGCTTGACCTGATATCCGTCAGCCTGGACGAAACCCACACCATGGTCAAGCAGAATTCCCGCCTGCCGGGGGTATATACTTATCCCGATACATCGACTTCTCTGGCCATTTCAAGGCAGGTGCTCGATGCTCTTTCCCAACTTCAGTTAATGCTAACTCAGGACAACTTTGACAGGACCACAGCGTCTGAAAAGCTGCGCATGGCGGAACATGACTTGCTGATGAGCAATATGATATTGAATGAAAGCGAGACAATCTATAGGGCAGGTTTGAACCCTCAGACCTTACGCAACTATAACATCAACATAGAAAAAGCAATGATCGATCTGGATGGTTACAAGCAGGATCTTTTGAAAACTGAAATTGCTGCACCTTTCGATGGCACTATTGTAGCTGTGGACGTTAAGATAAACGATCAACTTTCTACGATGGACTACTCTGCCAAGACCGCTGTTTACCTGGTTGATACCAAGACCATCAGGATGACGGGTATCATAGATGAAATTGATATCACCAAGGTGCAGGTGGGACAGGAGGCTATGCTCACGGTGGATGCGCTGCCCGGACAGAAGCTCAAGGGCAGCGTGCGTTTTGTATCACCTTTTGGCACCCTCCAATCCGGTGTAGTAAATTTCCCTGTCGAAATCTACCTTGATAAAACTGAGAACGTCGACCTGCTGCGCGGAGGACTCACGGCCACCGCCGATATCATCACCGGCAAGCGTGAAAACGTTCTGCAGGCGCCGAACCGCGCTATAAAGGGCCTGGCCGGAGATTTCTGGGTTGATGTAGTAACAAATGCCTCTACGGCAGCCACAGAGAAAAGGCCGGTGAAGACGGGTCTGCAGAATAAGAAATTCACAGAGATCATTTCAGGCCTCAAAGAAGGCGAACAAGTGCTTATTGAGGCAATTAAATAGCAAGTCCCACGGCGGCCAGGTGATTAACCATGCCAATGATCCATCTTGAAAATATCGTCAAAATTTATACCATCGGCGACACACAGGTAAATGCCCTTGACCATATCAGCCTCGACATAGAGGCAGGCGAAATGGTTTCCATTATGGGGCCTTCAGGTTCAGGCAAATCGACCATGATGAACCTGCTGGGATGCCTCGACCGGCCTAACGAGGGCAAATATGAACTTGACGGTATCGATGTCAGCCGCATGAGCGACGACGAACTGGCCTCCGTCCGCAACAAAAAGATCGGTTTTGTGTTCCAGTCTTATAACCTTTTGCCCAGGCTCAACGCCCTGATGAATGTCGAACTTCCCCTGATCTATAACGGCGCGGGCAACAGGCGCAAAAGGGCTATGGAAGCCATGGAAGCCGTGGGGATTGGCAAGCGGGCGCATCATAAACCCAGCGAGATGTCAGGAGGCGAGCAGCAGCGTGTAGCTATCGCGCGTGCCCTTGTCAATGATCCCCCCCTTATACTGGCTGATGAGCCTACCGGCAACCTTGATACTAAAACCAGCCACGGCATCATGGAATTCCTGAAGGACCTCAACAAGAAAGGCATCACCATCGTCATAGTCACACATGAGGAAGATATCGCCGGCTACACCAAGCGCACCATCTACCTGCGTGACGGCAGTATTGTCAACGAAAAAACAAGATGAGCATCATCGAGTATCTCCTCTCCGCCTGGCAGGCCCTCATCTCAAACAAACTGAGATCTTTCCTGACCATACTCGGCATCGTAATAGGCGTCGGCGCCGTGGTATTCCTCGTTTCCTTTGGCAGGGGCCAGCAGGCGCAAATGACCACCATCTTTGAAAATATGGGCGCCAACGCCATCTACGTTTCAGGCTCGACCCGCCAGACGATGGGCGCAGTCAGGCCGGAGGGCACACTTACGGTGGAAGATGCGGAGGCGCTTATCAATAACAACAAAGCGCCGGCAGTCGCAGCCGTAGCGCCACTGTACTCTAAAATGCTCAAGACTGTATATGGCAACCAGATCAGGACCATCAATACTATGGGCTCGACCATGGCTATTCAAAGGATATTGAATTATATAATCGCCAAAGGTAGTTTTTTTAATGATGAAGATATCCGCCGGGGCACCAGCGTAGCCATCCTGGGCGACCAGGCCGCTAAAGACCTGTTCGGTACCATAAACCCGGTCGGAGAGACTTTGCGCATGGGCGGCAGAAAATTTGACGTCATCGGTGTCTGTGAAGGACGCGGGGGGTTCATGGGGGGCAGCGCTGACAACTTTATCATGATCCCGCTTTCAACCATGCAATCGAGATTTGGCATTGAAACAACACCGCAGGGCCATCCTGTGCAGACTATAGTGGTCGAGGCAGCCGGCACCAGCGTCGTCAATACCGCCAGGGACCAGATAACCGAGATCATCAGGCAGCGGCATCACATTAGGGAGGGCGAGGAGAATGATTTCACCGTTATCGACATGCAGGAGATACTGAAGAGGATGGACCAGTCTATGGCGGTCTTCCAGGTCTTCATGGCCAGTGTAGCCAGTATCTCGCTGCTGGTGGGCGGCATCGGCATTATGAATATCATGCTGGTTTCTGTGACCGAGCGTACCAGGGAGATAGGCGTCCGCAAGGCTATCGGGGCCAAACGCCGCGACATCCTGGTTCAATTCCTGGTGGAATCCGCAATGTTAAGCCTGACAGGCGGCATCATCGGCCTTATGCTGGCCGGACTTGGTTCGCTGGCGGTTAAAGGACAGATGATGAATAATATGCCGGTCAGTGCGCCTATATCCGCTGATATTGTGATTATGGCCCTGCTGGTGGCCATCCTGACCGGTATAATATCAGGCACCTACCCCGCATTCAGGGCAGCCAAGCTTGACCCCATAGAATCATTGCGGCACGAATAGAATCACTTGCCCTGGATCAGCGAGAGGAATTCGGAACGCGTTACCGGCCTTTTCTCAAAGGCCCCGCGCATAGCAGACGTGATTACATTGCTGCCCGGTTTCTTTATTCCCCGCATCACCATGCAGAGGTGCTCGGCCTGGATCACCACGGCCACACCATCCGGCTTCAACGATTCCATAATGACATCGGCTATCTGCTTGGTCATCCTCTCCTGTAGCTGTAAGCGCCGGGAAAAAATCTCCACAACCCTTGCCAGCTTGCTGACTCCCACTACCCGCCCCTTGTCATTCGGAATGTAGCCTATGTGTACTACACCATAGAAGGGAAGAAAATGATGCTCACACATAGAATGAAAGGGTATGTCCCTTACGATGACCATCTCATGATGCCCGGCTGAAAAGCCGGTAGACAGCTCCTCCCTGGCATCCATGTGTATGCCGGAAAACAGCTCAGCGTACATTTCGGCCAGCCTTTGGGGTGTGTCAATTAAACCCTCACGCTGCGGGTCATCCTCAATCGCTTCAATGATCTCCAGCGCCGCCTTTTTTATCTTATCGGTATCAAACATTATATATTCCTGCGCATTCGATTATCAGCGTCTTCCGAATTTATCCCTGTCAAGCACTTTAACTGAATTCTTCTCAGCCGAGCAATACGTCTCAGCCCCCAGATAGAGGGCCGGCTGGACCAGGTTCAAGTCCAGTATACCGTTTTCCTTAAATACGTTTTCGGCAATGTGCACCGCGACAATTTCACCTGTTATCCAGGCATGGTCACCGATCACACGGTTATCTATTAACCGGCATTCATAGGCGGTGTAGGCATCCTTCAAAATGGGCACTTCCGTCTTAATCGCCCTATCCTCGGCGAGATTGAACTCGGTGAATTTATCTATGAAACTGCCGCTACTGCCCCCCACCGAGGCAATCGTCTCCGCTTTTTCAAAAGGCATGAAGTTGATACCAAACTGCTTGCTCTCGCTAAGCATGTGGTAAGTATAGCGCTTGGGAGCGACAGCGATACCGTAAATAGGTGGAGCGAAAGATACCGGGCAATGCCAGGCAACAGCCATAGCATTTTTCCTGCCGCCATACGTGACCGTAACAATAGCAGCGGCCCTGGGATAATGCTGATAGAATGCTCCTGCGTCCTCCGCAACAACCTTTAACATAGTAGCCCTCCTCTGGGGCCGGATATTTACCTTTTCAGGCCAAGATGTCTTTCGATAACATCAAGGTCCGCAGGCAACTCCGGGAACGGTGTTACATACCTGGTTGGAATATCAGGGTCTTTCAACCCGTTGCCTGTCACAATGCAGACAATTTTCTTATCTTTGAAGCTTTTGCCCTGTTTAACCAGTTTCACCAATCCGGCTAACGGCGCGGCTGATGCCGGCTCACCAAATACCCCTTCTTTGCCCGCCATGAGTTTGTAGGCGGCCAGTATCTCGTCATCTGTCACGCTGTCAATAATGCCGCCGGATTCGTCCCTGGCTGCCACCGCGCTCTTCCAGCTTGCGGGGTTGCCGATGCGGATGGCAGTAGCTATAGTCTGCGGAGCATCGATGATTATATTTTTCACAATAGGAGCCGCCCCCTCAGCCTGGAAACCCATCATCACCGGTGTTTTATCTACCTTGCCATTAGCTTTCCATTCCTTAAAGCCTTTCCAGTAGGCTGTGATATTTCCCGCATTGCCCACAGGTATAAACAGGTAATCCGGAACACCGCCAAGGTCATCAATAATTTCAAAGGAAGCTGTCTTCTGTCCCTCGATACGGTATGGGTTGAGGGAATTAACCAGTGTAATGGGGTGCTTTTCGGCCAGGATTCTTACCACCTTAAGAGCCTGATCAAAATTTCCTTCCACAGCAATTATTTCAGCTCCATATGCAATAGCCTGGGCCATTTTACCCATGGCTATCTTCCCCTTGGGAACCAGGATTATCACTTTCAGGCCGAAGCGCGCTCCATAGGCAGCGGCCGACGCGCTGGTGTTGCCTGTCGAAGCGCATATAGCCTGCTTGCTGCCCTGCTCAATCGCCTTGGCCATGGCCATCACCATGCCTCTATCCTTGAATGATCCGGTCGGGTTACACCCTTCCAGCTTAAAATAAAGCTCGCCTACTCCAAGTTCCCTGGCCAGATTCACTGATTTTACCAGCGGTGTTTCGCCCTCACCCAGGGAAATCATCGGCGTTTCAGGAGTAATCGGCAGGTAATCTTTGTGCCTCTGCAAAACTCCTCTAATCATAGCTAAATAGCCTCTACTCTGATAAAGTTGCTGATCCTTTTTACGACCGCCAATTTGTTGATAACCTTAATGGCCTTTTGCACCGCGCTTCCTTGGGCGGGGTGAGTCATAATTACAATCTCTGCCGTTTTATGGGAAGGATCCGATTCTTTCTGAATAACCGAAGAAATGCTTATCGCCTGGTTACCCATCGCCGCCGAGATCTGCGCCAGCACGCCCACCTGGTCAAGGATGTCCATGCGAAAATAATACCGTGTCTGAATATCCGCCATCGGTTTAATGCCTGAAGTTTTCTCAGGTATAAACCTGGGCGCGTTATCCCGCCTGGTATTTATATTTTGCGCAATATTAATGATATCAGCAATCACCGCACTGGATGTTGCTGCAGGGCCGGCGCCCTGACCGTAGAATAAAACATTGCCCACCAGGTCACCCGTAACATAAATAGCATTGTAAACTCCATCGACCTTGGCCAGCAATGACTCGGCCGGGATGAGCACCGGATGCACCCTGGCCTCCACCAGGTTGCCCGACCTCTTGGCAACGGCCAGGAGCTTAATTGCGTAACCAAACTCGCTGGCGTAGCGGAAATCCCGTGGCTCCAGCCTGGATATGCCCTCGTAGAATACTTCCTTAAAATTCACGTCCATATCAAAACCCAGCGAGGTCAAAATAGCCAGCTTATAGGCGGCATCAAGCCCACCGATGTCGTTAGCCGGGTTAGCTTCAGCATAACCGAGTTTCTGGGCCTGCTTCAGCGCCACGTTGAAATCAAGGTTATCGTGCGACATCCTGGTGAGAATATAGTTAGTGGTACCATTCAATATGGCGTAGATGGCCTGGATGTCATTGGCTACCAGGTCACGCTGAAAAGGCGCAATGAGCGGAATTCCACCACCCACACTTGCCTCAAACCGCAATCCGGCATGGTGCTCCTGCGCAATTGAGAGCAACTCGGTACCATGCTTGGCCATGACTTCCTTGTTAGCGGTAACGACATGCTTGCCGTTCGTTAATGCTTCCTTTATATAGTTAACAGCCGGGTATTCGCCACCAATTAGCTCGATTACTATGTCAACATCGCTGTTGTATACAACTTCGCGGTAATCGTCCGTAAACAGGCTTTTCCCCAGGCCCGGCATCCCGTGCTTCGATACATCCTTCTCTGCTACTATTTTAAGAGCGAGGGGGCTGCCGGCCTGGCGCGCCAGGGTCTTGCTCTTGGCAATCAAATTCTTGGCTACACCGCTACCAATCGTGCCGATCCCCAGCAAGCCTATGTTTACCGGGCGCTTTTTCTGCAAACCTCTATTTGCTCCTGTTCTTAATTACCTTTCCGGCTGCGAAGTCTTTCTGAGTTTGATCCAGCAGATTTTCAACTTTGGCATTCTTCACGAGTCCCTGTATCCAGGTGCTCAAACACTCCTCCGATAGCGCCTGCTTGACAGTATCAGCCAGCGGGCGGTCCTGTTTATCCAATACCTGCACTATCCAGTAACCCCCCTTTGTTTTCAAGCTATCATCACGAATCACATTGCTAATTTTATTTTTCTCAAGGGTGTTAATAATATTCCCCACCTGGCTTTTATCAACGCCGGGGATAATCCAGTCCAGGTCACCACCCTTGTCCTTGCTGCTGTGCTGTGAATACTGCTGTGCCAGTGTTTCCCAGCTTTCACCATTGGATAACCGGGTTCTCACCGCTTCGGCATCGTCCTGGGAGGAAAACAGGATACCCCTTGCATGCACACCTTTGGTAGCATCCTTATCCAGTACCTCCACTACCCAATAGCCAAAAGTCTTTTCGATATTTTCATCATATATGGGGTCGCTGATCAATTTTGGATCAAGTTTAAATATCACGTTTTTCAAAGCGGAGTCCTTCAGTGTGCCTAAAGTAGTGTCTTCATAGCCCTTGGGTATCCATCCTAAGTAACCTTTCTTTGACTGTGTGACAGTATCTATAGAAAGCATAGCCGCCATATTGGAGAAATTATCGCCCAGTATAAGCTTTTGCCTGCGATCATCGGCCATCAAGCGGGTTTCCAGCAGCATAGCCTGCACCTCTGCCTGTTCAACTGTAGCAGGTTGCTTGGGCAAACATTGCTGTTCATTATATTTCCTGGTTATAATCGTGGTTTTTACGATATCGGTGCTGACCTCGTTTTTGGCCAGCTTCATCTGTTCAAACTCTTTACTAATTTCATCATCGCTGATATTGATACCCGCTGCTGATGCGTTCTCTATAACAACCTCGCTTTGCGGGATGGCCTGTGCGACAATATCAACATAATATTTGATCATGCTGCTATCCTGCCCCCTGGTATAAAACTCCAGCATTTTAATATAGTAGTCCATATTAAACGATGTGTCATTGACCTTGATCACCGTCTTCTGGTAGGGCATCACCTGTTCGGTATAGACCCAAAACCCGATAATTCCCAGTACCACAGCTATGACAGAGGCAGTGGCTATTTGAATGATCCTTGATAGCTTTTTCTCTTTCTCCCATCTGGAGAGTTGGTGCTTAGTTGGAGTTCTTGCGGTTTTTTCTTTTCGGTGTTTTCCAGCCAATTCAGAAACCTCTCGTTAATAAAATATAATTGAGGCAATTATTATTGCCGGCAAATGCCCGTTTATGATAACATATTTTCGGTTCTCATACACGGGGTGTAGCGCAGCCTGGTAGCGCACCTGAATGGGGTTCAGGTGGTCGTCGGTTCAAATCCGACCACCCCGATACTAAAATCCCCCCTCTCTACGATGTTATGTAAAGTCTTGCTAACGGTTTGCTAACGGATTTTTCCAGCACTCATTTAAAGGGAGGCGGGTGTCACAAGCTTTGATGGCTTGATAATAAGAAACAGCGCATAGCCTATATACATGCATACTCGATTAGAAAAGAGCGAGGGATTATACCGAAGCCAGGTCCTGTTTGATTTATAATAGATTATGTCGAAACCAATTCCAGTAATTGGTCCTTCTTACTCCATAGTGCAACATGATCAGAATATTCTTCCAACACATTAAATGGCTTACCCACCCAAAACGGATCACGTTTACCAACATTATCGATAACTGAAACAGTTCGATATTTTGGTTCTACTTTTTTTATATCCGTCCACCAAAATGCCAAACGTTCAGCTTTCACGAGTGCTACATGCGCAGATGTTGCGCTAAGCGGCTCCATAAGCATATGCCGGTCGCCATTTAAATGTAGCCTCACAGTATGCAAATATGATTTACCTTGGACGGTAAAATTGGGATCATAACTTACTTTACTTCCAATTAAGAATTTCTCGACTTCGTCAGGAAATGAAGTCGGGCTACGCAGCATTTTTTTATATATCAAATAGCTTACATCCTGCACTGCACAGATAACATTATTTAGTGATTCACCAAGAGAAGCAATGTCAGCCAGTTTAAATATTTCATCATTTTCAATCTGTACATTGAACCTACCGGCAATTTGTTTTATGGTTCGCTTAAACTCACGACTTTTATTGATAAGCAAACCATTGATAAATAAATAGCCAAAAGTATCACCACTGTCTGTTATCAGAAT
>CAIYTC010000086.1 GCA_903929005.1 uncultured Dehalococcoidia bacterium
ATTTTCGCATAGGCTGCTTCTAAATTGGGCCGGACAACATGTGGCCTTACCAGATCCTCTATAAACTTGCTTATTTTGCGCGGCCCTATGATTTTACGAAGTCCTTCGTAAACCTCCACATCAACTGTCAGAGTTAGTTTTTTCTGCATAACGCCCTCCCTATACGTGCAGTATACGTATAAGCTGAAAATAAGTCAAAAACTAAAGTCAGTGTGAAGTGGGCAGGCTTGAATTTGATGCTACCTTCGCATGACTGAGGCCACCCCCGTCAAGTCGTCACATTTGTCACACCCGTCACAACCAGATACGAAACCACGTTAAGATAAACCGGCATCAAATGTATTATAATTCAAGAAAGAAATTGACGTACGATAAAATTCAGACTGGCCTGACTGTGGAGATGATGTATTAAATGAAAAAGGTTACTGCTTTTATCGGGACTCAAACTAAAAGCCATACTTATCACGCAGTGCAAGAATTTGAGAATAATTTGAAGCAATATAGTGAGATTGACTTTGAATATGTATTTTTAAGTGATTATCACCTTGAGTTTTGCCGCGGCTGTATGCAGTGCTTTGATAAGGGAGAAGAATATTGCCCTTTGAAAGATGACAGGGACGTATTGCTGCAGAAGATGGAGCATTCAGACGGCGTTATTTTTGCCACCCCGAATTACGCATTTCAGGTTTCAGCCCGCATGAAGAATTTCTTGGACCGTACGGCATTTATTGACCACCGCCCAAGGTTTTTTGGTAAGACCTTTACAGCTATTGTCACCCAGGGCATAGCTCGCGGCGGCGATATTCTTAAATACTTATATTTTAATGGTGAGAATCTGGGCTTTCATGTGTCAGAGGGATGTTGTGTAACGACCCGAGAGCCAATGACCGGACTTCAACAAAAAGAATTTACCCAAAGAATCAAAAAAGCCTCGGCCAGATTCTATAAGGCACTTATGCGTCCCACACAGCCGCCTTCATTTTTCAGGCTGATGCTTTTTCGGCTGACACGACGACTCGTTGAGTCCGCTGGAGAGAAATACCGGGATTATCACTATTATAAAGAGAAGGGCTGGTTTGAGGCGGATTATTATTATCCTACTTCATTAGGAGTAATAAAAAGGCTGGCAGGATATTTATTTGATTTCATAGGGCGACAGATAGTTAAACCCTCTAATCCCGGGGTTACCGACCAGTGGTTGTAAACAATCAAGACCACGTGGTCATGCCGATAACAATATACCGGGTAACAGGAACCCGCCGCCCCTCCGGTGACAGCTCAGGCCTTCTTAGCATCTCTCTCGGCGATCGCTGCAAGTATCTCTTTATAACGCTTTTCAGTTATGGGGTAGAAATAGAGGACCACGGCCGACAGGATGAAAATGGCAGCGGATATAGGCCCCAGGAAAAGCCGGATGCCAAGCTGGGCGCTTGGAGACTGAGGCATAGCATTTGCCACATAACCCATTGCTTCAAGTGTCATTCCCACGAGAAAAGCTGCCAGCGCCCCACCGAGCTTGAGTCCCCATGTCCAGATGCCAAAGAACGCGCCCTCCCTGCGCTCTCCCGTCACCAGGTAGTCATACTCTATGGCATCGGCCACCATTGAGAATGGAGGAACATATGTAAAGCCGAGGCCTATACCTACGAAAAACATCATTGCCAGACTGAAATTTAAACCCTGGGTATGGCCGAAGAAAAAGAGCACCATGACCGAGGCCGCCGTGATAATGCTGGCCGCACCGTAAACGAGCTTTTTACCCGTCTTTTTGCTTATAAAGACGCTAACCGGTATGAAAAGCACCGAGGTCACCAGCAGTATGAGCATGGCATATGTCACCATATTTTCGGCGGCGAGGATATATTTGAAGTAGTAAATAGCTATGCCGGCGATGATGCCAATGCCGGTGAAGTTGAGTATGTATGCCAGCAGGATGAGGACATACGGCCTGTTTTTGAAAACTTCGCGATAGGTTTTCCAAATATCCAGCGACTTTGCCGGGTTCAGGCTGGCAGGCTCTTTTACCGCGAATACCGTGGCTAATGTCGTAACAAGCATTACGCCGCCGAATATCAGCCCCATTAAAACGAATCCCGTACTTTTGTCCTTGCAGAGAGCGACAATTGGCAGGGCGGCGCCCAATGCCAGAAGATTGCCGAGAAATGCAAAGCCGGAGCGGTACCCGTTCAGGGAGGTACGCTCATGATAATCCGAGGTCAATTCCGGCGCCCACGAATAGTAAGGGACGTTTACCGTGGAGTATGCAGTGCAGAGTACCATATAGACAATCAGGGCATAGGCAAAAAGCGCCGCCTGGCTGATTCCCGAGCCGATGATCAGAGAAGGGTTGGTAAACATGACGATCATGGCTATAAACCATGGTATTGCGCCACCCAGCATGAACGGCCTGCGGGGCGTCCCATCCTGGTTATGGTCCTGTCGGAGATGTAGCCTATAACAGGGTCGTAAAAAGCGTCCCAGATACGGCCGACCATAAGGGCAATGCCTGCCAGGGCAGCAGAAAGCCCCACTGTGTCGGTAAGATAAATTAGCAGCACGAAACCAAGCGCCTGGGCAAACAGGTTGTTGCCTAAATCGGCGGCGCCGTAACCGAGTTTCGTCCCAAGGGAAAGTTTCTTCTCTTCCATTTTTCACCCCAAATTTCAGCAAATGTTATATCAGGCTCATTTCAAATTTTTTAAGTTCTTCGGGCCCAAGGACTATATCACCGTAGTTCATTCATACCACCAAATTTTAACATTCAACCAAACTCCGAGGGTTGCTGGTATTCTTGTCAGTATTATACTTTCCCAACTGAGGATGTCAATGAGTGAGGGTATCCCAACTGGTAGACCTAAGTGTCTATATTAAGGCTATGCCCTTGATAATGCATACCCCTGACCCTCGACGTAAATATACCTACAGCGGAACAGTGATGCCGATGCTTGTTCAATGGTAGATAAGAAGCGAAGCTAAACAGCAGATTTTGAAAAGAGCCTCTTTTGAACGCAAACAAAGCTACTACCACGCGTTCATTACTTACCACTCCTCAGCCCATTTTTATTTGCTCATAGGATCACGTCACACAGTAATTGTGCCGGCAGGGGTTCACGGTTATTTAACATCGCCTAAAATTGTGCACGCCGTTCTGTTTGTAGGCAAACGTAAATAAACCAGACCAAAGGACCGATTTGGGTAGCCAGCCGGGAACAGGCGGCCACACTGCCAATGTCCCTTCCGGCTTCAGGATGCGATGCATTTCGGGCAAAAGCCGATTCAAGGGCAACATGGGAGCTGGGATGACCCCAAATAACAGCACCAAGTCAAAATTTCCAGCGTCTAACTTCGTACTCATCGCATCACCCTGGGTCACACGGACGTTCTTCAAGTTAGCTGCCTGCACTTTCTTGGATACAAGTTCGACGCAAGCTGGAAGTATGTCCATTGCCACCAAGCATCCCCGTTCGCCAATCAATTGACCTGCCGGTAAAGTAAAAAATCCCGTACCGCACCCCACCTCCAATATAATTTGCCCGGGCTGAATATCGGTACCTCTCAGAATTTGCGTTGGGCCAAAGAACCGGTATCGGAAGCGGCTCTCCATAGCAGACCCAAGCACACTGATAATAAAATACCCTATCTTTGTACCTGAAAACGCTTCCATGCTCACTTACTATGGCCCTCAGCTCGAGTTAAGCGAGATGTCTGGCAATGTCTATACAAGCTGATATGCAAATCAAACTTCAATTGCAACTATTATATCAATTTCTGATGTTCTTCAAATTTCACGGCTTGTGGATACGATCACTTCTTTGAGAAGCTGCTCTTCGTCATCGCAATTTCGCGTTCCATAATTGTAACTACATTCAGCACGGCAACGGTTCAATACGGCTAATTTATGGTGATTTATGGCTATATGTTGGACCATTGTTAATCCGGAAGTCAATTAATCGTTTGTGCTATAAACTGGCAGAACAATTGGTTCGGGAACCGTCCAGGATGGTTATCGTTTTAGCTTCATGGTGGGGCATTGTGGACAGTTCCCGAACTCCTGTTTACCCTCCAGCATGATACGCTATTATACATAGCGTGCTGCACCCTATTATCCAAGCCATCACTGACCGAGTAATCCGACTGCTTAGATATTCCCTTCCGTATTTTATTGGTGATCTATGAGTCAATGCTGATTGCAAATAACTACGACGGTATTCTCCTACCCGGTCCTTGAGATCATCGGCAAGCTACCATTCAATGTTGTAAGTTGTCGAATCTGCCCCCTTGTCTCTATGAGGCTTGCTTTCATCTATCTTGACACTTACCCTATCATCAGGTTTACTGAATTTACGGGCCACTGATTCGATAATTCCAAAATCAAAGGCATCCGGATAGGGATTGTCGCAAACCATAATTGCCGATTTTGGGCCAGTTTTAGTAAATTTGTAACTGCCAATATTGCCGTTTCTGTGGTTCATATGATATGCCATGTCTATAGAACCAAGGCTGGTTTCAATGGAGTTAACCTGTGGAGGCCATTGAGCGTTTTCAGGTATAGACTCCCCAATTTTCTTTAACGTTGTTTTGCCGGACTTCTCGGCAATAAGCTTGAAACAGTTAAGCCATGCCTGCTGCGAATACCATTGCCCGGGTTTTGGGTCGTTAATTCCATTTTCACTCAGCCACTTTCTTGCAGTATCTGCAAATACCCCTACTCCCGCAATAACAGATAGCACAGTTTCACCATTGACTTCGACTTTCGGATCATACGCTTTGAACAGAGCCATAACCTAACCCCTCCTTAAAAAATATTATTTGACAATATACTGTACACTATTGCCGTCGTCAATATCTATTCGTTATCCGTGTTAATGTTCTTTGATTTTGTCACCCCTTAACTGTTCAGTGAAAATGTCACCTTACGAGCGAACTGTAATACTAACACCCACCATCGTAGCTAAAATGGCAATGGCTTCGCTTCTAAGCGGATTGAAACTAAAGTTAGGCGATATTATTACCTAACTTGGTGGGGGACACTGGACGGTTCCCGAACTCCTGTTTGAGAGTAAAAAACTTATTCCAGCGCTCCAGCAATTGCTTACATGAGTATAAAATATCTTTCCTTTGATTTAAGTCCACGCATTCATCCCGATGTTTGTTCAACTATAATAAATTATGGCGGTACCGCAATGCGGATTTTCATTTTGTCAGGCGTTGCCGCTACTTTACCAGTTCGGCGGTAGTCTGCTTCTGGGTCTGCAAAATGCCCGGCAAAGCATCCTGATTGGGGATAACCATCGTAATCATGAGTATGCCTTTGTCGCTGGGCGCTGTTACGACTTGTGCCTTTCCCGTTGGGTCCGTATATATCATGCCCTTGGAGACCAATACAATTTCAACCGGGTTCGTCTTCGCCTGCGAACTGGTAAGGTTAAAGAAATTATCCGTATTCATGGCAAAAGCGGAGACGGTCCAATACTGGGTTGTCGAAGACGTCACGCGAAGCGGATGCTTGCTTACGTCGTAAATACAGAGTGAATAAATATCATCAGGCGCCGGCCTGACCACCTCCGTGCTCTGGGCTGTAATCGGCGGTTGAAAAACCCACTGGTTACTGGGAAAGTTGAACTTCTTGGAAATTGTTGCTTCCATTATAGAGGTGGGAATACTGACCGCGACGATCAGGTTTACAATGACAGCCACAACGATAACGGCTAAAAGCGTCCATCCTATCCACGGTATCCATTTCTTCATTATTGGCAGCCCTCCTTGACGATGTGAGGCAGCTGCGCTGCCTTCAGTGCAGTGGCGGTCGAGTAAGCAGTCCCGGAGTCATGCAGGCGGAGGTACACATTCAGCGTCTTGGCGTTGCCGGGCGGCAGCCAGTTCCCCTGCTTCGCGGTCTTCGACAGGTATATTTTGAAACTGCCGTCAGGCTCAAATTTGATATTGGTGGAACTGTACGACCAGCGGTTCTGGTCATTGGCTATCAGGAAGCCATTCTCATTGTAAACAGTGATATTCCAATATCCTGTCGCAGGCGCCGGACCCTGTATCACATAGTCACAATTGGCCACCAGCGGTTGTCCGCTATCATCAGTGTAAGCGTCCAGATAAATGCTTAAGGATGCGCTCACTGCCATAAGCCCATTTTCAGCGACCCAG
>CAIYTC010000087.1 GCA_903929005.1 uncultured Dehalococcoidia bacterium
ATAGTACCAGAAAATTCCAGACTATGACGGCCAGATAGAATATGCAAACCACGGATGCGGTTAATTTGGCCAGGGCAGGAAAGCGCCTGCCGATAACCCAGAGCAGCGCTAAACTGATTAAGACGCCGGCGACCTTGAGCAGCAGGTAATTGCCCTGCCCCAGCAGGTGAGCAGCTATGCGGTTACCCTCCGCAGCCAGGCCGTGCGTCACAAAGGCCTGCGTTATGATGCCGTCCCAGATCTGCAATTGAGCCATCATGGCCAGCAGGAACAGCGTGCTCCCGCCGCCGAATTGCGCCTTCTGCATCACAGCTGTCTTTTGCATCGTTGCCCCTAATTCCGGCTGCATCAAGCTAATTATTAGACTTTTGGCTCATAAAAGCAAGCCGTTTGGCTCACATCTGCGGAGGGCAGGCATCATTTCTGCATTTTGCGGCGGCGCTGCTGCGGTCAAGCAGTGCAGGCTGTAAAGCGGTATAATTTAGCGTGTGCCCGCATACAGGTGGAACCCGTTTATCCCGGGAAATCCTCAGCCCGGTTTTTGGAGATGCTGAAAAATGAAGCTGGCAAGTAGGCTCTCGCTGCTGTTTTTGCTGCTGGCCGTGATCCCCTCTGCTATCGTGGGCTTCATAGCCTATGATAACAGCCGGCGCACTATAGAGAGCGAGACGATAAACCGCATTGTCTCTGCCAATGCCATAGAGAGAAACGCGGTGGACAGGTGGGTGCACGCCAAGGAGCAGGTGCTGGAGTCTGCGGCCCGGAGCCCGCACTTCATCAGCAGGTTTGCTTCCCTGACCACTTTGAACGACCGGGCAGAGAACAGGAAGGCTATGGAACCTTTCCTGACCCCGGTTATACAGGCAGGAGGTTTTAGCGAACTTTTCATGCTGCGTGCCAGCAACGGCCTGACCCTCATTTCAACGGACGGGACGCAGGACGGGGTGGACAGGCAGAACGAGCCCTATTTCAGACAGGGCAAAAACAAGACATCTGTAAACAATATCTACGACCCGCCACCGCTTAACCGGCAGGTTATGGTTATCAGCACACCACTGCGGGACAAGCAGGATAACGTGCTGGCCGTGCTGGTGGCGCGTGTCAACCTGGTTACCCTGCCCGTGATCATGGAACCCAGCGGCGCCGTGAAACAAAACGAGGATTCCTACCTGGTCAATAAATTCAATGTCTTCGCCACTGATCCAAAGTTTGGTCAGGGCTATGCTATGACCAAATCAGTTTATACCAGGGGGGTGAAGGCTGCCCTGGCTGAGCAGGACGGCGTGGCCTTCTATAATGACTACCGGGATGTGCCCGTAATCGGCGCCTTCAGCTGGCTGCCGGATTTGGAAATGGGCCTGATCAGCGAGGTTGAGCAGGCAGAGGTATTTGCTCCCATCTACGCTTTGCAGAAAATAATAATCCTCATTGGTATCGGTATCGCTTTGCTGGCCGCCCAGGTCGGCTGGCTGATGGCCCGCAGTATAACCAAACCGGTGCAGCGGCTGATTGAGGATACCAGGGAGATAGGCCGGGGCAACCTTGAATACAAGGTAGCGACGGGCGGCAAAGATGAGATCGGCGAGCTCTCGAGGTCTTTCAGCCAGATGGCCAAAGGGCTCAAAGAGACCCTGGTTTCGCGGGACATACTGGCCGAAGAGGTGGCTGAACGCAGGAAGGCGCAGTTGTCATTGCAGGAAAGCGAGGAGAAACTCAAGAAAATGGTGACAGACCTGGAGCTTTCCAATGCCGAACTCCAGAGGTTTGCCTATGTGGCCTCGCATGATTTGCAGGAACCGCTGCGTATGGTCTCCAGCTATACACAACTGCTGGAAAAACGCTATAAAGATAAACTGGATGCCGACGCCCATGACTTTATCAACTTTGCTGTAGATGGCGCCAAGCGCATGCAAAACCTGATAGATGACCTGCTGGCTTTCTCCAGGGTAGGCACGCACGGCAAGCCCTTCTCCCTGACAAATATGGAAAGTGTCTGGCAGGCCGCCGTGGACAACCTGCAGGTAGCTATTAAAAAGAGCAAGGCCAAAGTGACCCACGATCCGCTGCCCACGCTGATGGCGGATGAAGGACAGTTAGTGCAACTGTTGCAGAACCTGATCGGCAACGCTATCAAATTCCACGGCAGGGAACTGCCGGCGGTGCATGTCTCGGCGCGGTTGGAAAATAATGCATGGGTTTTCGCGGTCAGGGATAACGGGATAGGCATAGAGTCCCAGTATTTCGAACGTATTTTCCTGGTTTTTCAACGCTTGTACCGGGAGGAATACCCGGGCACCGGCGCCGGCCTGGCTATTGCTAAAAGGATTGTAGAACGGCATAATGGACGGATCTGGCTGGAATCAGAGCCGGGCCAGGGGAGCACCTTTTATTTCAGCATACCTGAGAAAGGAGAAGAAAAGACATGGCAGAAAACCTGAGCCGTCCGATTGAAATACTGTTGGTAGAGGATAACCCGGGGGATGTCCGCCTGACCAGGGAAGCCCTGAAAGATGCCAAGGTACTCAACAACCTGTATGTGGCAGACGATGGTTTTGAGGCTCTGGCTTTTCTTAAAAGAGAGGGGGAATACCTGAACGCCATCCGTCCCGACCTGATACTGCTGGACTTAAATTTGCCCAAAAAGGACGGCCGCGAGGTATTGGCTGAGATCAAGGCCGACCCCGGCCTGAGGCAAATTCCGGTGGTCATCCTGACCACGTCCAAGGCCGAGGAGGACGTCCTGAAGACCTACGACCTGCATGCCAACTGCTACATCACTAAACCCGTTGACCTGGAAAAATTCATTGAAGTCATCAGCGCCATTGAGGATTTCTGGCTGAGCATCGTAAAATTGCCGCGCAATGGTTGAAACTAACATGGCTACAGACATTATCAAGATACTGCTGATTGAAGACAATCCCGGCGACGCGCGGCTGATCAAGGAAATGCTGTCCGATACGGAGTTATTTAACTGTGTCCTGGAATGTACTACCCGCCTGTCAACGGGCTTTGAGTACTTGGCCGGGCAGCCGGCCAACATAGTCTTATTAGACCTGGGGTTGCCGGACAGCCAGGGGCTTGAGACCCTGGCAAAAGTACGCGCCCACGCGCCGGGGATCCCTGTTGTAGTGCTGACAGGCCTGGACGATGAGGGTGTTGCACTGGAGGCGGTGCGCCAGGGCGCCCAGGATTACCTGCTCAAGGGGGCCATAAACGGCCGGGCACTGTGGCGCGTGATAAATTATGCCATCGAGCGCAAGGCATCTGAACAGTTGCTGGAGGATATATTTCACACGGCTACAATCGGCATGTATATTACCGGGGAAGGCAAGTTTCTACTGGCCAACCCGCAGTTCCAGAAAATTACCGGGTACGGGGCAGAGGAGCTTCAGGGCACCAGTTCCCTGGAAATTGTCTTTGCTGAGGACAGGGACGCTGTCAGGCGCTATGCTACTGAGATGCTCAAAGGGCAACGGCCTTCAGCCTATGAATTCAGGTATATCACCAGGAGCGGTGAAATACGCTGGGCGCTGGAATCGGTAGCCTCTGTGCTGTACAAGAGGGAGCGGGTTATGCTGGGCAGCTTTATGGATATCAACGAGAAAAAGAAACTGGACTCTCAAATGCTGGTGGCCGGCAAGCTGGCCTCCATCGGTGAACTGGCTGCCGGTATAGCTCACGAGATAAACAACCCGCTGACTATTGTCACGGGTTACGCGCAACTCCTTTTAGAAAGTAAAGATGTGCCTGAAAGTATTACCGCTGACCTGCAGAAAATATATGACGAAAGCCAGCGGGTGGTAAAAATAATCCAGAATTTAATGCGTTTCGCGCGCCGCAACAACCCGGGGAAGGACTTGGTGGACGTAAACGAGGTGATCGGGCGGGCGCTGGAATTACAGCATTACGAACTGGTGAAAAGCAATATCACGCTTACCACCCACCTGGCCAGCGACCTGCCCCTGCTGATGGCTGATTACAACCAGTTACAGCAGGTTTTCCTGAGTATAATGACTAACGCCCAGCAGGCCCTCTTAGAGATAAAAGGCAAAAGAAAGATTATTATCACCACCAGCGCCGCCGGGGATTTCATCAGGATTTCCATTGCCGATAATGGCCCGGGTATCGCAGCGGAGAATATAACCAAGATTTTCGACCCCTTTTTCACTACCAAGGAGGTGGGCAGTGGTTCCGGCCTGGGCCTGAGCGTTTGCCACGGCATTGTCAGCGAGCACGACGGCAAAGTGTTCGTTGAAAGCACGGTGGGTAAAGGCGCGGCCTTTATAGTGGAGTTGCCGTCGCCGGGCGATAATGCAGATGCCGCAGATGAGAAAAAGGCCGCCCGGCTTAGCGGGCAGCAGACGGAGACAAAATGAGGCATCCCGGTGAAGGATAGTTGTATAATTAAGCATGGTTGCAAATGATCAAGTAAAAATCCTGATTGTAGATGATGAGGCGGGCATAAGGGATATCCTTTCCCGCAAACTGTCTTCCGCCGGGTTTCAATGCCTGACAGCCCCGGATGGCAAAGAAGCCATGAAGCAATTGAAATCCGGGCAGATCGACCTGGTACTGCTGGACGTCACCATGCCGGGGAAATCAGGCGCCGAGGTCCTCAAAGATATTAAAGCCAAATACCCGGATATTGCCGTTATCATGGTGACGGCGGTCGCCGATGTGCAGATTGTCATAAGCCTGATGAAAGCAGGCGCCTATGATTACGTTATAAAACCTGTCGAACTGGCTGTGTTACTGTTCAGCATCGGCAGGGCGCTGGAAAAGCGCAGGCTGATACTGGAAAACCGTGAATACCAGCTTCACCTGGAGCAAAAGGTAGCGCAACAAACTAAAAAAATCCGCCAGTCATTCCTCAATGCCATCACATCCCTGGCCAATGCCCTGGATGCCAAGGATAAATATACCCACGGCCATTCTCAAAGGGTGACGGAGGTGGCTGTGGCCATCGCCCGTGAGATGGCCATGTCGGAGGAAACTATCGAAAGGATAGAGCTGGCCGGGCTGCTGCACGATGTCGGCAAGATAGGGCTAAGTGAGGCGGTCTTAAACAAGCCGGCCAAGCTCACCGCTGAGGAGTTCCAACTGGTAAAGTTACACCCCGGAATTGGAGAGCATATCCTGGAACCTTTGATCGAAGATAGAGAAATCCTGCTGATGATCAGGCACCATCACGAGTATTACGACGGCAGCGGTTATCCCGACGGACTGTCGGGCGGCCCCACAACACAGGAGCAAGGCGGCACGGCAGCCGCCAAAGACGGGCCAAAAAGGCTGTCACCCGGCACCATGGCCCTGTCGGTGGCCGATGCTTATGATGCTATGACCACCGACCGTCCCTATCGGCCGGCCATGACCATTGAAGCTGCCTGCGCTGAACTGGAAAGAGGCAAGGGGAAGCAGTTTTGCCCCGACATGGTAGATGCCTTTACCAGGCGCCAGGTTAAAGCGGCGAAAGCTATTTAGCCGGTTTATTATCAGCCGCTATTATTTTGTTGCCTCCTTCCTGCCCGGCCTGGTTCAGGGCCATATCCGCCAATTTAATAATCTGCTCCGAGGTGTTTCCGTTTTCCGGGAAAATAGCCAGGCCCAGCGACAGTGTCAGGGGTTCCTGGTAAAGGTCCTGGTGGCGCTTATTGAAATTTGCCAGGCCTTCAAGTATGCCTGCGGCCTTTTGTTTCAGCGTGTCAGCAGATATGCGCGGACATATAATGGCGAATTCATCGCCGTTGCCCCTGCAAACAATGTCGCCCGGGTGGCTGTTGTTTTTTAGAAAATCGCTCAGGTTGCGCATGATTAAATCCCCTGACTTGTAACCATGCCTGTCGTTGAATTTGCCATAATTATCGATATCAAGGGTTATCACGCCTACAGTGACTTTATTGCGGGCAGCCTGCCGTATTTCTTTGTCTAAAGCCTGTTCCATGTAGCGGCGGTTATACAGGCCGGTGAGCGTATCCCGGATGGCCTGCTCACGCACAGCTTCCTGCAGCCTTATATTGGACAGGGCAAAAGCCAATTGACCGGCTACTATGGCCGCCAGGTTTTTGCCTAAATCCGTCAGCATATTATCGTTGGCAGACTTTTCGGCTTCGTCTTTTTCCTCTAAATGCAGTAATCCCAGTATCTTCCCCTGGGAGATCAGTGGAACGTCCAAATAGCTGCGTTTCATGGATTTAGTGCAGTGAATGCAAAGCTCTTCATCATCGCCGCAGTTAAAATAATGAGCTTTCCTGCGCCTGATAGCCCAGCAGGCATCCGCGGCGAACGTTTCGTCGCTTTCCACCGTTTTCCCCCAGGCCGAGCCCAACTCGTACATATCCGTGCCGTTTCTCAATAAATACAGCGCGCCGTCAACAGATGGGAACAGCAGCGGTAAAAATTGAGTGATAACCCGGTTAGCCTCCTGCATATTTATACAACTCTGCAGAAAACTGCCCATGGTACTGGTTAAGGCAATATCACTGCGGCACTGGTCCAAAACGGCAAGCCATTTGACCAATTTCTCATCGATTTCGGGCGTGCTGCCTTCGGCAATTTTTGTGTTATTGACCGGCATAAGCACCTGTAAGACAGAGACCGTTTCAGCCTTCTCGTTTTTAACGGCGCTGTAGACGGTTTTATACTCGATCGTTTTTCCCTCTTTATCAATCAAAGCCTGCTGACAGGTTACCTGATCTTTCTCCGACTGGAAAATATGTTCGACTTCACAATCCGGGCAGGCCTGCTGGTTGCGTTTATAAGCGGCGTAGCAAAAATGATCATCAATGTTGCCGAAGGTTGCCTTCACAATCTCATTAGCCCAGGTAACCTTATGTTCCCTGGAGATAATTGAACAGCCCAGGCCGGAATTCTGCGCTACTATGGCCAATATTTCTTTTTGCCTGTTTAATTCAGCCTCCAGCCTTTTTTGTTCAGCCACAGTTTGAGTCAAGCCCTCCGTTGCTGCGAGCTTTGCTTCAGTATCATCCATGAGATGAATGATTTTTTCAGCATTTGAGGTGCGTTCCTTTCTTAATTCTTCAATCTCGGTTATATCCTGTGCGACCGTCAGAATCAATTTCTTATTGCCGAAATCCATAACCTGTGATTTTACTGCGGCCCTTAAAGAACTTCCGTTTTTCCCAACATAGTCACTTTGATAAGTGACATCTCCGCTTTCCAGGAGTTTTCTCATATGTTGTTCCATATATTCGGCATGGTGGGGATCTGTAAAATCGGCCAGGTTCATATCCATTAATTCCTCTTTAGCATAGCCGAGCTTCATGTAGGCCGTTTTATTAATAAAAGTGAAATTGCCATTGAAATCATGGATAAAGATGGCATCATTGCTATAATCAAGCATTTTGGCCTTGATAATATGTTTTTGTTCAGAGAATTTCGCGGCCTGTGGTTCCGGCTCCCTGTCATCCTGTTGCGAAGTCGTGGTGAAAAATATCAAACCGCCAAAAGCCTCAGTATAATTTGCCAGCACCTGTAAATTAATACAATCGCCGCCCCTGCATTTATGATTACTGCTTAAGTACTTGCTGCCTTCCTTCATTACTTTTTGTATGCGCGCTTTGACATCTTCAGGCTTGAGATTATTATCTATGTCTGAGATTGTCATTTTGAGCAATTCCGGCCTGGTAAAGCCGGTCAGCGCGCAATAACTGTCGCTGACATCCAATATTTTCCCGCCCGAATTGGTTATCCAGAAACAGTGCCGGCTAAAACCGGCATTGGACAGCAATTGCGGCAGCGCCTGCTGAACCTCGTCGTCATCGGCGTTGCCGCCCTCAGCAATATTTTGACCGTAAAGCACTATCCTGTCGGCCTTTTCCTCGCGATTCAGCAATACATTATCCGTCCAACTGATCAGCCTCTGCTCACCATTCTTGGTTACCAGGTGGTTCCTGAATTTGTGGGGAAAGCGGTCAGCATCAAAATCCTGCAAACCCTGTTTGAGTGGCTCCGCTTCCTCAGTTGAGGCCAGAAGCTCCCAGAATTTGCGGTTCAGCACCTCTTTAAAACTGTACCCCGTCGCCAGTTCACAAGCTTTATTGAAGAATATTATGCGGCCAAGGTTATCCAGCATGACTACCAATATATCGCTGGCGGAATGTAATTCACGATACTCAAGATTATTTAATGCTGTAATCATTTTCATACCACCTTCAAGATCTCTTTATCCGCGGAAAAACAGGGGTCATACGCGTTGCGGTTCAGCATGCCCAGGATACATTCGACTGCGCCGGCATCAAATTTTATACCCTTGCCCTGAACCAGTGCATCAGCCACCTCTTCCCTGGCCAGGGCTTGACGGTAGGCTCTCCGGGAAATCATACTGTCTGTGACATCACAAACGCTCAGTATGCGTGTCTCCATAGTCAGGCTGCCTGCCGTCAAACCATGGGGGTACCCGGTGCCGTCCAGGCGTTCATGGTGATGCAGTATCATGTCGTGGACTGCCGGCGGCAAATTAGCGCTGCCCAATAATTCTATACCGCGTTTGGCATGTAAACGCACCAGGCTGAATTCGCGGTCACTTAATTTGCCGGTTTTATTCAGGATCCCATACGGCACCGCCAGTTTCCCGACGTCATGTAAGAACGCACCCAGCTTCAACCATTCCAGGCGGTCGTTTTCGATGCCCAATTCTTCAGCTACCCGGCTAACCAGTACTGCCAGGCGCATTTGATGTAAGGCCGTAACCGGATCGTGAGACAGCATCACCCGGTGGAAGATGTTGCCCAGGTCCAGGTAATTGTCAGGCAGCCGGCCGTTTGTTAGCTGGTTTATCGAAGCCAGGGTATCCTTGCATAATTGCTTTTGCGTATCCAGGTTTTCCAGGTCCCCGGGCTGACCAAATCCCCTGGCCAGGCATTGAATTACCCGGCCATGTTCTTCTGTTTCAATTTTTATGAAGCAGAGCTCAACCCGCACGGTCCCGCCGTCTTTATGCAGGAAGTCAACATATATATGGCGCCCGCCCAAATTTTTATAATCACTCAATTCCCGCTGTACAAGTGATTGATACTCAGGAGGCAGGATATCATCGATACGCATATTTACCACCTCTGCGGCCGTGTATCCCGTAAGCTCTTCAATCGACCGGCTGGCAAACTCAAAACGGCCCTGCCGGTCAATAACAAATATGGTGTCCTGTGTGTTATCGATAATATGTTGTAACCTGCTTTGCGCTTTACTGGCCTGGTCGCTTTTTTCTATCAAATCCTCCTGAACTTTTCTAATCTCACGAAAACTGAAATGGACCAGGAAAGTGATAATTGCCATGCTGAATAGCCAGTCGAGCACCGGTTGCAAGGGAGTCATGCGGGCATCTATACTGAGAAAAATAAAGTTAATTACCTGCAAAGAACCCAGGGTGGCGCCCACCATCGCTATAATTAGCAGTTCGAGCTGGGTGGATTTATTATTTAGCTCTTTGCCATATTTACCGTTTAGCATTTCCCAATCCTATCCTTTCAGCGGCGGCACTGCCGTTGCAGCAGGATCAATTAAGGTACCCCTTGCTTTTATTGCCCGATTCCAGTTCACCGCCGTATTCATCATCCGGATATTCTTCAGCTTCTTCTTCGTCGCTATACCTGACCCGCATGATATTTTTCCGGATGAAAATAACCATAAAGGCGAACAGTATCATCCCGACCCCTATCAGGGCAAATTTAGTCCAGGCCGGCATATCCGACATAACGCTTTCTATGGTAACACCTTTATAGAATGACCCGGTCACAGACCAGCCTCCCACGTTGGAAGCGCCATCAATGGCCTTTACCCTCCAATAATACCCGTCAGATTTGCTCGGCAGCGTTTTTGAGCTATCCTGCACATCCAGGTACGTTTGCACTAAATTCGCCTGGGAGATGACGGGCTTGCTAAACCTGGAATCATCCGCGACCTCAATGCTGTAGGTGACGCCGCTGGGATCCGTGACACCCTCCCAGAGGAAGCGCGCGTCCTTGGTGAACCTGGTTCCCTCAGCGGGGGCTACCAGGCCCGGCGCGGGCGGAGGGGTTGATTCCATGGTAAAAGTGGCGGTGCGGTTACTTATCCCGTCGGTGATATTGATGTTATGTGGCCCGGCCTGACTTTTAGGGACTTTGAACGTGTAGACAAAGCTGCCGTCCTGAGCCACTGTTGAACCGCTCAGGTTAACACTATCGTAGGTTGCCAAAAGCGCGTTGCCTTTTCTAAAGCCGCTGCCATTCAGGGTTACACTCTGTCCGACCCAACCCGTGCTTTGATTTATGGTCAGGGCCGGCACTACCGTCAGGTCACTGATTACCGGGTTAAGCCCGTCGGTAAGCTTTATTTTGTGCAGGGCGTCCCCGCAGGGCGGTATCTTTAAACTTGTCAGGACACTGCCGCGGGCGTCGGTGGGCACCGTTACCAGATCCGCGCCATCGTAGGAAAGTATCACGTTGGCTACCGCCGGGAAGCCTGCGCCGCTGATTTGAATAGTGTCACCCACACAGCCGGAAACGGGGTTAAGCATTACCCTGGGATTAATGGTATATACCAGGTCTACAAACTTTGTTTCGCTATCCTTGACTTTTATGATATGTTTGCCCGATTTTGAAGGGGGGAAGGTAAACTTGGCAGTCGGGAATGAACCAAAGCTATCGGTGTCACTGGTGGTCATTTTAACATCGTCCAGGAATATGCTTACGGGTTTGCTGGCGGAAAAACCATTGCCCCAGACATCAACCACGTCACCTACCAGGCCGCCGGTCTGGTTTGCGATAACAGAGGGGAGGACCGTAAAGTTTTTAAAATAAGTAGCATTATCGCAATTACTGTTCAAGCAAAATTTGTAACTACCCGCGGGGGTGAGCCCAAGGGTAAATTCTCCTGAGCCGGAGTAACTGACGCTGTCGATGGAGTAGGTTGTAGTGACGGTTGAAATGCTGGTGCCGGAAATCGGGACAAATGCGACCCACGCCGATGACATGCCCGTACAATTCGAAAGCCTGATCAAAACAGCGCTGCCCACAATGCCCTGTACCGGTGTAATTTCAAGCGTGGGGTCGGCTGCCTGGACAGGCGCCGCTGTTGTCACCAGTCCGGCCGTAACCAGCGCCATACACAGCGCCAGCGCACACATCAGCCACGGCCTGAGGCAATTTCCATTTCTATTTGCCCGCGCTGAATTACCCCGGCGCCCAACAGGCGGCAGGGCCTGTAAGGAGGACTTACTCGTTGTGGTTACTTTCAAGATATTCATTTTCACTCCTCCTTCGTTTCGTCGTCCGGCCTGTGGCCGGAAAGTATGGACAATACTTCCAGGCCTAAGGCCTGGATATTGCTGGTCTCAACATCAAAAAGCTTGTTGGCGAGTTCGGAAACATAGGTGTCCTCCGCCTCCTCAACTGTAAAGAGGCTCATTAAATCTTCCTTGGCAGCGGTGTCTTCCCCCGCCCCGTCATCGCTATCATCGAGGGTATCCACTGACGGCAGCTCCGCTGCTGTTACGTTTTCCACAGCGGGAACTTCAACCTCTTCCCCTGCAGCGGCGGCTGCAGATAGCTGCTTATCAGGTTTTTGGGCGGCTATTTTCTCTTCCTTGCTCTCCTTCTCCTGTTTCTCTTTCTTTCCGCGCTTCTCTTTCTTGGGTTTCTTCCCCCGCTTGTCTTCCTTCGCGCCGGCCTCTGTCAGGAGCATAGGCTCGGCTGAAGTTCCCTTCTGCCTTCCCGCCGGCAGGCGCCCCAACTGTTTCTTTGTTTTTTGGGGTTTCGCGGAAGCACTCATTAATAAAACGACGGTAAGAGTCAGCAGCACTGCTACTGCCACAATTACGATGTAGATGCCTGACTCAAAGAAATCGCTCATAATAAAATCTTATGCTCTACTTGAATATCTATATATGCAGGGTTAAAATTTCAAAGTGCTGAACATGCGCTCTACCACGCCTGGAACAAGAGTCAGGCAAAGCCCGGTGAGCATCAAGGTAAGCCCCAGATAATAAAGGATTTTCAGGTTGCTGCCGCCTTCCACCACTTTGATGGCCATAGCGTCTACGGCCGTCAGCATTAACACCATGGCTGTCACCATTAAATTCAACACTTGTAACTGGGCGCCGCCCCCGGCAAAGAAGGCAAAAGTAGGCAGTGAGGCTATGGCGTCCATGCCCTCTTGCCCCTTGGGGGCCGCGCTGGCTATAGCAGTAGAGAAATTCAGCAGGATGTTATATATCCCGACTAAGAGCAGCACCAATATGGCATGCATAGTCAGGCAGATGTAAGAAAAGCTGGTGGCCACCATGTTTCGTTTCTCGCGCAGCAAGGATACTTTGAGGGCGAACATGCTGGACAGGCCGCCAACCTTGCCGGGATCGCCACCCACGGCTATCCCGTCCCAGAAGATCCTGATGGTACGGTTAACCTGTTCGCTGCCGGTATCCTCAACAAATTTCCGCCAGCAGAACTCGGGGTTGATGCCGAAGGCCAATGTGCTGACCAGGTTTCTCACCCCCGGTTTTAGCGCGCCCATAGCGTCCTGGTCCATTCTGCCCAGCGCCTCCGTTATAGTGCTGCCGATGGCCTTGGCGATACCGCCTAACGACCTGGTAAAAGACGCGATCTCGTTATCCAATTTATCTATCTGTTTATCATTCCAATAAGCCAGAAAGCCTACCGGCCCCATAGCCAGGCTCAGAAGAATGGCGCTTAAGCCCAATTCCAGCTTCATTAAAACTGCTATACACAGGATCACGGCGCAGGCCGGCAGAGCCACCAATTTAAATAGAGACTGGGCCAAACTCTGCAATCTCGATGTGTTGGCCAGGTTATGCGTTTTCGTTTCCTTGGGGGAAGCGCGGTACATGACCCAGGCGCCCAATCCCGTTGATATCAACATGACCCAGGTCAGCAGGGCAATCATGGTGGGGCTTTGCGGAAAGATCAGCATCGATACCACGCTGATGACCACGATGAGCGCGGCGGACAGGATGAGGGCCACGTAGGTATCCGTCCATCTTTTCAGGCTCTCTACCCGCCGCTCATAATCCTCGCCGTACTTCTCACCCAGCACAAAGGCTTCCCGCTGCAAAAAGTCAGCTTCAGTTTCTCCTGAGGATAGCGCGCCTGACATTCTCAATAGCAGGGCTTTAGGTTCAGTTTCCTTGGTTCTTTCACCCACCTTGCGGCAAGCTTCGGAATAATCATAATTCAGTTGTTTGGCCATGAAATTGACGTCTTTGAAATAGCGGGAGGAGGTATAGGGCATCCTGGCTGAGTAATCGAAAAGCAGGTTGCGCGGCAGGTGTGAAGTAGCCAGGGATGACATATAAGCCAACTGGCAGAACAGGTCCACCGGCAGCAGGTCCGAGTTAAAAGCGACCTTGCCATTTTTAGCGCCCTTTTTGGCGGTCTTGCCCTTTTTAGAAGAGGCCATCTCTTTGCGCCTTGGCCAGGACTGTGAGAAGCTCATAGAAATTCTTCACGCCCTGGTCGTTCAATTTTTCCAGTATTTTGGCTTTTCTTTCCAGCTCATTATAAATGCGCCGTTTCTTATGTAGCGGTATGCCTAATTTGGGGGCGATTTTATATTCCAGCAAATAGCTGTTGCCATCACCGGTGAAGAGAAAGGTGTCCGTTGACGAATCCCATTGAAAAATCTCGATGAAGGAGAAGGATTGAGCGATAGGGTCATAGCCTACAATTTCGCTGATGCTCACCATCCTCCTGGCCATTTTCCCGGAAGGCAGCTTGACCGCGCTCTGGATGATAACGATGTTCAAATTGTCCATGTAGGCCTTGGGCACGTTGATGGGACTGCCTGTCAGGCGCTGAATCAGGCGCTCAACCGAGGCCGCATGGAAAGTGGCCATTACCGAGTGGCCTGTCTGCATGGCCTGGAAGGCAATGGCGCCTTCGGCGCCGCGGATTTCTCCGATAATGATTTCATTGGGCCTCTGGCGCAGGGCAGCCTTCAACAGGTCAAACATGGTGACACCGGAAGTATCCCCTTCCCTGGTTTGGGATACTACTTCCCTGATCCAATTCTGGTGCGGCACCTGCAGTTCCGGCGTATCCTCAATTGAGACTATCTTGGCATTGGGGTGGATAAAGGTGGTAACCGCATTGAGCGTGGTCGTCTTGCCTGAAGCTGTTTCACCGCAGACAAAACAGTTCATGCCCTCGCCGATCATGATGGCCAGGTAGGCTGCCATTTTATAATTTAGTGTGCCCCAATCTATAAGTTGAGTGACAGAACTGGGGACTTCACTGAATTTCCTGATGGTGAAGTTGGATCCCCGTTTAGAAACGTCTGTGCCGTAAACGATATTGATCCTCGATCCGTCCGGCAGCGTGGCATCTGTGATGGGACTGTTAATGCTGACAGGCCTCCTGACCCGTTCGGCCAACCTCATGACAAATTCATCCAGGTCCTCATTGGTGGGGAAATTTATCACAGTTTTTAAACTGCTGAATATCTTGTGCTCCAGGAAGACCAGGCCGGTTCCGCTGCAGCTTATATCTTCGACATACTTATCGTTGACTAATGGGTCCAGCGCACCTAACCCCAGCTTGTCGCGTATAATCAGGTATTTAACGGCGCGGACCTGCCTGGGTGACAGAGCCAGCGGCTTGACTTTTTTGGCAAACAGCCCGGCTGACTTTGCGCCGGAGCCATTCACGCCGGCGATACGGTCAATGCATTTCCTGAAAGCATTGCCCTGCTCTTCTACAGTTTTCATCGAGAAACTGCCCAATTCATCCGCCATATCCAGCAGGCGCTTCTCTATTTCTATCATCAAGGGCCCCACATTAATCAGGCTGGTCGGTTCAATCGGTATGTAGACGTTCCTGCCATCGGCCTGGTCGCTTATGATATGGACAAAAACCTCGCCTTTGGCCGGGTAAATAAAATTGGGGGTTTTGTCCGAGCCCAGGCTTTTATCCAACACCGCGTAATACTTGGGTATGCCGAAATGCTCTATGGGGAGCCTCTGGATGTAATCGGTCACGTGGGGGCTTTTTTGAAAGGCCTCTTTGGCCTGCTTGGAAAGCAGGTCCAGCACGCTGCAGGAGTCGTCCCCGTTACTTTTCTTTTTTAACTCAAAGGGCAGAAGAATTGATGGCATAGTTTTTTCCTTACTTTCCGACTTACGCTCTGGCCCGTCCGACAGGCATGATGCGCATGCCGATCCCGGGATCAACGTCGAAGCTCATTATATTGCCTGTATTTTTATCGGCCCCCCTGACCTTGGCCACTTCCAGCACCTTGACCAGCTTATCGCCGACCTCCTCGATCCTTAAGCGGAAGTGGGCATCGCAAGCCGACCTGATCCTGATGAGGACCTGCTCATCAAAGGCGTAGGTATGGGCGATATTAATAATAGTCTTACCGTTGTCGCACAATTTTTTACATTTCTCAAAATAATCGATGACGGCCTCGGTGGTGCTGTGCGCTATCACCGGGGTCAGTGAGTCTATCACTATCAGGTGGTAGGTTGGGAAAGCCAGGATACCCTCGATAATATGGTCGAAGGTATTAGACGTTTTCATCTGCGATGCTTCCACGGTAAATATTTTCATCCAGCCCAGCAGCAGGGCATCTATGATGCCCAGGCCCAGGCTCTCCATCTGAGTATGCATGCTTTTTACAGTGTTTTCCGTGGTGAATAGGAGCACCCGGTGCCCGTCTTGCAGCGCGCCCCACATCATCTGCTGTGCCAGCACCGATTTGCCGGCGTCCGACTGGCCTTCGATCAGCGTTAAAGAGCCCACGGGGATACCGCCGCCCAGCCTTTTGTCTATCTCCGAGTGGCCCGTACAGATTATCTCGTCTTTAGATCTTTCTTCATCATCTGAAGTGAGGACTTTTCCCATTTGACTACTATCCTTATAATTGCGTTACCGTGGTACCCGCCTTAGTGTACAAATGCGATCTGTGTTTTCACACCGTTAGCGGTGGATATGACTGCCAGGTTGGTGCTGTTATCAGCTACGGCAGAGGACAGGCGCACATTTATTTTCAGCGTTTCCGCCGGATTAAGTATGCCCGGCTCAAACACGTCAGGGCTGCCGTCTAAGAAGGTGCCGTTGTCTGACCAGGTTGGCGCGGTTGC
>CAIYTC010000088.1 GCA_903929005.1 uncultured Dehalococcoidia bacterium
AGCCAAAACCTGCCAGGCCGGCAATCAATAGGACCAGAAGGAATATCAGCATTCCTTTTCCGCCGCCCTGCTGAGGAGGTTGGGCTCCGGGTGGGTAGCCGCCTTTCGCAGGAGGAGGATAGCCCGGCTGAGGAGGATAACCCGGCTGTGGAGGATAGCCCGCAGGCGGATAACCGGGTTGGGGCGGATAGCCCGGCTGTGGAGGATAACCCGCAGGCGGATAACCGGGCTGGGGCGGATAGCCCGGCTGTGGAGGATAACCCGCAGGCGGATAACCGGGCTGGGGCGGATAGCCGGGTTGTGGCGGATACCCGGCAGGTGGATAGCCTGGCTGTGGTGGATATCCCGGTGGTTGAGGAGGATAGCCCGGTGGTTGAGGAGGATAGCCCGGCTGTTGCGGTGGATAATAACCGGGCTGTTGTGGCGGCGCGCCGCCGAATGTCATACCGCACCTGGCGCAGAACAAGCTTCCCGGGTTAGCCGGAGTGCCGCAGTTGGGGCAGGCAACCGGTAGAGGCGTGCCGCATGCATTGCAAAACCGCTGCCCCGGGGTATTATTTGTGCCGCACCTGGGACATTTAATCCATTGCTGCATTCTAATTCTCCATAGCCGCCGATTTAACTATCTTAAAAATTAACGTATTTTATCAATCGTTTGTTTACGTATTTTCTTGATTATATACAGCGATATTAAATAAATCAATTATTAAGAAATGCAAAACATGTACTTTTTTATTACCTGCCGACCGTATAGCTCCTGCGTGCGATCTCTTTGCCGTCGGAGTTATATAGCACAGCGGTATCGGGGACCTCATTGTCCCAGATATTACCCTGCCCCCAGTTGAAAGAGAACCCGCCGGATGAGCAGTGTACTTCATCGGTGAAAACTAATATGGTTTGACCGGGATACAGTATGCAGGGAACAGGCTGGCCCTGCTTGCCCTCAGCCGGTTTCATGGGCGTCTGATCAATAGGTTCTACAGGAGAACAGGAGGCCCAGTCCATCTCGCCGAAAGGTTGATTGGTCGGCTTTGTCGTAGTGTGTTGAGGTGACAGTCTATTTAGCTCCGACTGAGCAGGATTCTGAATCACTGTAAATCTGCTTTCGGGTACAACATTTTCCTCTTCAGGAGGGACATTGTAGGGTAAGCAGGGGAAGAGCGGGGGAAAACGGAATGTTGGGTAGCCCCGGGTAATATTAGTCAGGCTCCAGCCAGTGATATCCTGCGGTGTATCGCCGCGGTTTTGAATAACCACATATTCATCCCTTTCGTAAAGCATAGGATTACAGCAGCCGATCCTTGTGAGTGTGCCGCGGTTATGGATCAGCATAATCTCCACGGCCGGGCCGGACTGCGAATTAGAAGCATTGTCGGTGATATTAATTTCGGTGCCTCCAGTCCCCGCAACAGGTTGTTGGCCTGTAGCTGGCACAGGTGATTGAGATGAAATTGGGGAAGGCGGAGGATTTTCCGGTGGGGGTGGAGTGGATGGCATGGCAGGAATGCAAGCTGTAGCCGGTGTAAGCAGGCAAACTGCTATTATAAATAATACCGCGGACTTTGCGACAATGCGTCGGTAGTTTATCATATACAGTTGCATTATAGCCATAGCCGACGCCTGCTGTCTACACCGGCAAGGTAACCGAGGGTAACCGGCGGGTTGGCCCAGTATTGATTAATGGTTCACCTTGATTTTAAGGCAGTGTAAAGAATAAAATATAGCGTTAGGGGGCGGCTAGCTCAGCGGTTAGAGCACTTGCTTCACACGCAAGGGGTCACAGGTTCAAATCCTGTGCTGCCCAGGGCCGAAGTGGCGGAA
>CAIYTC010000089.1 GCA_903929005.1 uncultured Dehalococcoidia bacterium
ATAACTGCCGTGCTAAATAGCAGTTACCCTGCAATTGTCGCCGCTTATTTTATTATACTACTCTTCGGTCACGGTCATTTTGCGCGCCAGTTTCAGCAATATGCGCTGTTCGGCCGCCGCGATATTATGCCTGGTACGGTCGATTACATCGGGATTCACCGAGACCGAGGTTATACCCCATTCCACCAGCTTTTCGGCAAAATCAGGGTAGTTGGAGGGCGCCTGTCCGCAGATGGAACAGGTGATGCCCATCTTCTGGGAGGTCTTGACTATTGACTTAATAGACTCCATCACAGCCTTGTCCCTTTCGTCATACAGCGGTGCGCATATTTCGCTGTCCCGGTCCACGCCCAGCACAAGCTGGGTGAGATCATTGGAGCCGATGGATACACCGTGGATGCCCTCCTTAGCATAGTCCTCAAGCCAGTAAACCACGGACGGCACCTCGGCCATGACCCATAGCTGCAAATCGCGGTCATCACTCAAAGGGCTGGCATCGATGATTTTCTTACAGCGTTGGAATTCCCATAGCGTGCGCACGAAGGGTATCATCAGGTGTAAATTCTTATCCAGTTCCCTGACTTTCTGGATTACTTTCAATTCAAGCTCGAACAGGTCGGGATTCAAAATGTACCTGTAGCACCCGCGGAAACCTATCATGGGGTTCTGTTCGACGGTTTCATATTTGTCACCGCCACGCAGATTGCGGAATTCATTGGTGCGGAAATCGATAGCCCGGTAAATAATCGGCCTGGGATAAAACGCGCGGGTGAATATGCGCAGTTTCCGTACCATGGCATCCACAAATTGGTTGCTCTTGCCCTCATCAATCAATTGCCGCGGGTGTATGCCATCGCAGGCATCAATGACCATAAACTCGGCCCTCAGTAGCCCAACGCCGTCAACATCCTCCTTGGCTATCCTCTCAGCTTCATGCGGCATAGCCAGGTTGACATACAGCTTGGTGGCAGTGACAATAGGGGCCGATTTAGCTATTACTTCTGTTCCCTTGTCTTGAGCCTGCTTGTCCTCTTTCAATCTGCCTTCATAGACAGTGCCGCGGGTTCCATCCACTGTAACGAGCATCTTGTCCTGCAGTACCTTGGTGGCATTTCTCGTCCCTACAACACAGGGCAAGCCCATTTCACGGGATACAATAGCGGCGTGGCAGGTCACGCCGCCGCCATCGGTAACAATGGCAGAAGCCTTCATCATAAGGGGCACCCAATCAGGGGTGGTCATGGCAGCGACCAGCACATCCCCGCTCTCGAATCCTTCATGCTTATCCGGAGAGGCAAGCACACGTACCTCTCCACTGCCGCGGCCCGGGCTGGCCCCGAGTCCCCTGATTAATTCCTTGCTATCCTCCTCCTCCGGTTGTTCCGATTCTACCTTTACCGAACTAATTGGGGTGGTTATCGGCCTGGACTGAAGCATGAAGACTTTATTGCCTTCAATTGCCCATTCAGTATCCTGCGGGCTACCATAATGCTGCTCAATTTTCATTCCCAGCCCGGCGATTTGCTGTATTTCCTTGTCTGTAAGCACCTGCTCGTTAGCTTCTTTCTCCGAGAGGTCAACATTCTTATTGCTGCCTTTTTCATCCCTGATTATCTTAAAGTTTTTATGTGATACCCTGGTGTCCCTGACTTTCATACCCGCTTTATCAATCTCGTAATAATCCGGGGATACCAGTCCCCCGACCACCACCTCACCAAGTCCGAATGCGCCTTCAATAACCAGGCTATTGAGGTTATTGTTCCTGGGGTTGGCTGTGAACATAACGCCAGCCTTGTCTGAATTAACCATTTTCTGCACAACCACAGCTATAACCGGCTCGCCGTAGAATTCTTTTTTGGCACGGTAAGATATCACCCTTGCGCCATACACAGAAGCCCAGCATTCTTTGACTTTCCGGATCAGGTCATCCCTGCCATGGACATTCAAAAATGTTGCATTCATACCTGCAAAGGAAGCCTGCTCGGAATCTTCCATAGTGGCCGATGACCTGACCGCTACAAAGGGAGCTTTGACCGAGTCCCTCTTGGCCATTTCATCATACGCCTTTAAGATTTCACTCTTGATAATGGCAGGCATCTCCGAGCCAATTATCGTCTCCTGTACCTCTTTAGCCTTAGCCTGAAGCGCTGCTGTATCATCCACGTTCAATCCTTCGATAGAGTGGGCAATTTTTTGCGAGAGCCCGCTTTCCGTTGTAAAAAGCAAGTAGGCCTGTCCCGTGATGACAAATCCCGGAGGTACCGGCAACCCCGCTTTTACCAGCTCTCCCAGATTCGCCCCCTTGCCGCCGGCTTTATTGACATCAGCTTTACCGAGATCTTCAAACCACTTGACTATTTCCATGGGTTGCCTCCTCTCGAAGTCTAATAATATATTATGGCGTGTTAATCGATTTAATTACGCTCTATGCGGCCCGGCAGGAAGATTATGTAAACATCTGTAAATACGGTCCGGCATCACAAGGACAGTATGGGCATGTATTTAAGATAACGTTCGTCAATTTCCTTTTTCTTTTCCCAGGTATCCTTAAAGGGCGTATAAACAAGCGCGCCGTTTATCTCGCCTACAGAAGTGCCGTTCTTCCCGTTGAGCAGGCCTTCGACCGCAGCAATCCCCAGGAAACTGGCCAATATCCTGTCCCTGGCTGTCGGCGAGCCTCCCCTCTGTATATGTCCGAGAGTGCACAGCCGGCTTTCAACTTTTAAACGCATTTCGACATACTTGGCAATATTAATAGTGCCTTCCATGGTATTGCCTTCAGCAACCACGATTATGCTGCTCGTTTTTCCCCTCTTGAAACTTTCACGCAAATTCTGGCAAAGGTCTTCTATATCCATTTTTATCTCAGGTATAATGATCTGTTCGGCGCCACCTGCCAAACCGACCGTGATAGCCAGAAATCCCGATTTCCTGCCCATAACTTCAACGAAAAAAATCCTTTCAAAGGCGCTGGCAGTATCCCTGATACGGTCAATGGCATCCAGGGCAGTATTTACAGCCGTATTAAAACCTATGGTGTAGTCCGTGCCCCAAATATCGTTATCTATGGTGCCGGGCACCCCTATAAAAGCAACATCACTTTCCTCGCTCATTGCCGTTGCAGCCCGGAATGATCCATTACCGCCAATTACTATGCAGCCGCCAATTCCCTCAGCTTTGAGAGCATCAATGGCCTTTTTCCGGCCTTCTACGGTAAACATATCGTTACAGCGGGAGGTTTCCAGGATAGTGCCGCCTTTTTGAATTATATTTGCCACCGACCGCCCGTTAAATTTTTGGAATTCACCATTGATCAGTCCGGTATACCCCCGGTGGATCCCGGTCACTTCGAGCCCGTTATAAACGGCACTCCGCACAATGGCCCGGATGGCAGCATTCATGCCCGGGGCATCACCGCCACTGGTCAGAACGCCTAACTTCTTGAGCTGTTTTTTCATCCTGCTTATAAATTATCAAATTTACAGGTTAAATACAATGTAACCTGGGTGCATTTAAATACAGTAACCATAATAAATTTCAGCATTTGCTCTTTACAACGTCCAAGGCCTTCAGATAAAAGCGCTCCGCGTACTCTTTCGTCATCCGCCTGGTATTAAAAAAGGGTGTATTGGAACGGATTGTCTCCTTCATCATCTTTACCCAGCCTTGAGGTGTGCCCGCGGCATCAATATCATAATAAAGAGGAATTATCTTGTTTTCCAGCAGGTCGTAAATTGTGTTGGCGGAATTATCGTCCTGTTCTTCCCAGTTCATGCCCTCCTTTTCCTTGACCGCCCACCCATTGACGCCATTGTACGCTTCGCACCACCAACCATCCAATACGCTCAAATTCAAAACACCGTTCAGCGAGGCCTTCTGTCCGCTTGTACCGCTGGCTTCCATCAAGAAACGCGGGGTATTCAACCATACATCCACGCCGCGTACAAGGTCGCGGGCCAAATGCATATTATAATCCTCTACAAATGCTATCCGCCCCAGGAATTGGGGATCCTTAGCCAGGTGATATACCTGCTGGATGAGCCTTTTTCCATCCTCATCATTAGGGTGCGCTTTGCCTGCAAATATGATCTGCACCGGTTGGAGGTCGAGATTCAATATTTTCTTCAGCCTCTCCATATTCCTGAAAATCAGGGTGGGCCGTTTATAACCTGTAAAACGCCGGCAATACCCGATGGTCAAGGCCCCGGGGTCCAGTAGCGCACCCATCGCCAGCGGTTGAATAGTCGCCACCTTTTCCTGTGACCACCTCTGGCGTGCCCGTTCCAGGATCGATCCAATTAGTTTTAGCTTTAGCCATCTATGCGTGTTCCAGATAACGTCATCCGGAATCTTGTGTAAGTTTTCCCAGATTGAAGGCTCATCCTGCCGCTCAATCCAATTTTCCCCAAGGTATGTCTTGAATAGCAGGCTGAACTGGGGCGCAATCCAGGTGAGCACATGTACGCCATTGGTTATGGCATCTATCGGTACGCTGTCCTCAGGAAGATCAGGCCATAATGGATGCCACATCTTCCGGCAAACCTGCCCATGCAGTTGACTAACCCCGTTGCAGTAACCGGCTAACCTCAAGCTAAGCACGGTCATGTTAAATGAGGATTTATCCGAATCCAGCGTGCCCAGACTCATAAATTTGTCACGGTCAAGGCCGATCTGTCCCCAATAGTTGTGGAAATACTTTTCAACCAGGTCGACAGAGAATGTATCATTGCCTGCCGGCACCGGGGTATGCGTGGTAAATACCGTAGCCCTCCTGACAGAATCCATCGCGTCCTGCAAGGTACTGCCTTTTTCAATCAGTTCACGCATACGCTCCATCATCATAAAGGACGTATGCCCTTCGTTGGCATGCCAGACATCCGGATTTAGACCCAGCGCCCTGAGTATTTTAACACCCCCCAATCCGATCACCAGCTCCTGTAAAAGACGCATTTCCCGGTCCCCGCCGTATAACCTGGCCGAAAGGCCGCGGTAGGCCTGCGGATTTTCATCCAGGTTGGTATCCAGCAAATAGAGCGTCACGCGTCCAACGTTGACCCGCCAGGCTGAGATATATATGGAAATACTGTCCAGCGGAACGGTTACAGTGAGCAATTTGCCGTCAGGTGCTAATACACGGGTAACGGCCACATTATCGAAATCTAATTGATCATATATCTCACTCTGCCACCCGTCCTGCGATATTTTCTGATGAAAATAGCCCTGGGGGTACATCAAGCCAACACCTACAAGCGGTATGCCGAGGTCGCTGATGCCCTTGCAATAATCACCGGCCAGCACACCCAACCCGCCTGCATATAGGGGCAGCGAATTATGCACGGCGAATTCCAGCGAAAAATAAGCAATTAAATTTTTGGCCTGTTGCGGATATTGCTTTTCAAACCACGTTGTAGGTGACAGTGTGGCTTTCTTATAAGCAGCGAGGCCGGCATCGTATCTACTTAAATAACCCGAATCCTCTGAACTGGCTATCAGTTGATGGTAGGGGATCCCCTTCAGCAATTCAACCGGATTGTGCTCCGTGGATTTCCACAGTGACCTGTCCAACTTCTTGAACAGTTCCCTGGCGTCCGGATGCCAGCTCCACCACAGGTTGTAAGCAAGTTCACCAAGCCCTTCGATACGTTGGGGGATTTTTATTTTGTTCAGATAATCCATTTAAAAATCCTCATAACCAGAAAATCAAACATTTCATTTAATAGGCCCGTGACGCTAATTATAAAGAAATGGCCTTTGACTATACAAGCAGGTGGAAAAAAAAGATTGCTTTGCACACAAATAATTAAAGCTGTATACTTGAAAACATAGTTTGCCCTATAACTGAAGCTAATAAGAGGTCCCTGATAGTGAAGATAAACGTGATGCAGGATGTGCTGCAGGCAAACGATAGGATTGCCGCAGACAACAAGCAGCTTTTCCAGAAAAACCGCAACCTGGTGCTCAACCTGATGAGTTCACCCGGAGCGGGCAAGACCTCGCTGTTAGAAAAAACAGCGGAAAGGCTGGCAGGCAAATTAAGGCTTGGCGTAGTAGTTGGCGATATCGAGACCACCAGGGATGCTGACAGGTTAAGCAAATTTAACATTCCGGCCATACAGCTAACGACCGGCACGGCCTGTCATCTCGATGCCAATATGGTCGCCTCAGCTTTGCCTCACCTGCAGCTCGATAAAATAGACATACTTGTGGTTGAAAACGTTGGCAACCTGGTTTGCCCGGCCGAATTCGTCATCGGTGAAGATTACAAAATCATGATCCTAAGCGTAACCGAGGGCGATGAAAAACCGCTCAAGTACCCGCTTATGTTCCATGAATCAGCGCTGCTGCTGATCAATAAGATCGACCTTGTACAATATACTAATTTTAATCTCGAGGAAGCTAAGGCCAACGCCCGTAGAATAAATCCTGATATCGATATTATTGAGATCTCATGCACCGGGGGCACAGGACTGGACGAATGGATTGTATGGTTGACCGCCCACTATCAGAAAAAGCTGGGTGACCTAACCCATGCATGAGATGGGCATAGCCCAGAACATCCTGGACATAGCCCTGAATGCCGCCAACCAGGAAGGGGCAACCAAAATCACCAGGATTGACCTCATCGCAGGCGAGTTGCGCGGCCTGGTTCCAATGCAGCTTTCTTTTTGCTTCAGCATAGTTGCCAAAGATACTATTGCCAGCGGTGCTTACCTGAATATTGAAGAGGTACCGGTGACCGGCCACTGTAATGCATGCAACAGCGATTTCCCGGTGGAAGAATACCAGTATCTATGCCCCAAGTGCGCAAGCACCAAGATCCAGGTCACAGGCGGCACTGAACTCCGCCTAAAAGACATTGAAATAGAATAAAGAAAACAGCCCGCCTGCCAATACAATTACAGCCCGTTGATTTATTATTTTTGTGTGTTATAATATTAACTGACCCGTCAATAAATAGAGAGCCTGTGATGGGTTGCAGTTACAGCAAGTTATTTAATCAAGTATGTATCTGCCTGTGTTTAATTCAGCTGACTGAGGCTATTTATGAATTTCGAGTTGAACGAAAGACAAAAAATGATTGCCAACTCCGCCAAAGAGCTCGCCTCCGAGTTCGGCCCTGAATACTGGCGGAAAAAGGATCAACAGGGCGAGTTCGGCGCAGAGTTCTGGAAAGCTTTGTGTGAAGCAGGTTTCTTAGGAATAGTTATACCCGAAGAATACGGCGGCTCCGGCAACGGAACCACCGAACTTTTTATAGCGATGGAAGAGTTGGCAGCACACGGCTGCGGCATGGCCGGGGCATGGTACCTGATTCTCACCGAGGTCTTTGGCGGCCTGTCTATTTTAAGACACGGCACAGCCGAGCAAAAAAGAAAATATCTGCCGGGGATAGCCAGGGGGGAGCTTGAGTTCTGCATGGCCTTGACCGAACCCGATGCCGGCTCTAACACGCTGAATACGAGGACTTCAGCCCGGAAGGATGGAGGCGCCTGGATTATCAACGGAAATAAAACCTTTATCAGCGGCGCTGACCGGGCCAGGGGGATGCTTATCGTCGCCCGCACCACACCACCCGAAAAGGCCTCCCGTAAGACGTCCGGCCTGAGCCTGTTTCTGGCGGACTTGCCGGATAAATCTGTGGAAATCGCCCCCATATCCAAACATGGTATAAACTACTCTCATTCTTGTACCGTCTCATTTAATGACTTGCGCTTGCCCGCTACCGCGCTCATACCGCCTGAGGACGGCGGCTGGAATATGGTGCTTGACACTCTAAACCCCGAGCGCATGAGTTTCTCTGCTGTGGGAGTGGGCATCGCCAGGCTTGCCATCAGTAAAGCCGTGGAGTATGCACGGGAAAGGAAGGTCTTCGGCAAGAACCCCATCGGAGGCTATCAATCACTGCAGTTCCCCCTGGCAGAAGCCTACGCCAGCCTGGAAGCGGCACGCCTGTTGAACTTCAAAGCCGCGGATTTGTTTGACCGTGGGGCCGCTGCAGCAGAGGTAGGAGCGGCCGGCAATATGGCCAAGGCGGTAGTAGTGGAAAACGCTACCAAGGCTGTATATTGGGCCATGCAGGTTTTCGGCGGCTATGCATATAGCCGCGACTACGACGTAGAGAGATGGTGGCGCGAGGTAAATATTATGCGGTTAGCGCCCATAACTCAACAGATGACCCTGGCATATATAGGGGAGAGAGTACTGGGACTCCCCAAAAGCTATGTTACCTGACACTTATGCCAGGCTTAACCGGCTGCTTTTACCAGGCATTTATATAGCTATGCGGATCAAATAAGTTAACTAATTTTTAATTGAGGAGGTATCCAATATGTCAAAAAGGGTCGGCATTGTGGGTGCTGCGGTTACGCCCTTCAAAGCTAAGTGGAACGAAAAGACGTACTACGAACTTGCCCAGATGGCCACCAGGGAGGTGGTCAAGGATGCCAGGATCTCGATCAAGGATGTCGACTCCGTGTTCTATGGCATCTATAACGATATTTTTGAACGGACCTGCATCCCCGAGCATGCCCTACACGGCTTAATCGGCATGCAGAATAAATTTGGTACCCGCATCAGCACCGGCGGCGCTACCGGGGCTTACACCATCTCCGCTGCGCACGCCTATCTGGCCGCCGGCAGGTTCAAGACGGCGCTGGTACTCGGTGTGGAGAAATGCACGGATTGCTTCGATTTCATGTCCATGTCCGCCACGCCCGAGGTGATCAAGTCCATCGGCTGGTCGGGTGACAGCTTCTTCGAGCAGAAGCTGGGATGGACCGCCGCCGACAGCTACGCCGAGGTGGTGCTGGCCTATATGGATGAACACCCCAAGGACCTCAAGCCGGAGGTAACAGCCAAAATATCGTCATTGCTCAGCCAGTACGCCAAAACCAACAAATACGCCCAGCGGCAGCATGACCAGGTGACGCCCGAGGAGGTCATGAATTCCAGGTTAGTAGTCTACCCGTTCAAGGAACTGGAGATATGTGTTTACACCGAAGGGGCGGCCGCCTTGATCTTAGCTGAGGAAGAAACGGCTAAGGCTATCTCAAAGAATACAGGCAAGCCGATTGTCTGGATTACCGGCCTGGGCGAAGCCAACGAACATTCCTTTGCCGGGAAGAACCAGAAGGTGATGTCCCGTATCATGTCAGATTACCTGGGTTCGCAACGCGCCTACCAGATGGCAGGCATCAAGGATCCCAAGAAATCCATCGATATCGTCGAACTGCACGATGCCTTCGTCCACCAGCTCGAGATCACGATGGCGGAGTTTGGCCTGGTACCGCGGGGCAGGGCGGATACCCTGATCGACGATGGCCTGATGCTCCCGGGCGGCAAGTATATAGTTAATCCCTGCGGCGGCCTGATATACTGCGGGCACGCCGTAGGCGCCAGCAACATCATGTCGGCATGGTCGGCGCGCAACGAACTGATAAAGCGCAAGAAAAAGACCGCGATTGTGCATGGAACGGGCAGTACCATCGCCCAGTACACGGCTGTCTGTATCCTGGAACATGCTTAAGCAAGGAAGGAGAAAAAGATAATGGCTAAAAAGAAAGAAAAGCTTATCCCGGCAGAATATATTCCCGACGTGGGATCGCATGTTTTAACCATCGATAAGGAGAAATACCTTATCGCCAATGATGCCATGTATACCTTCTACCAGAGGACCAAGGGTGAATTTTCAACCTTTTTCCTGGGACTGAGGGACGCTAAAAAGATATTCGGCTGCAAATGTCCCAAGTGCGGACTGGTAAGGTGCCCCCCCTTCCTGACTCACTGCCCTGACTGCGATTTCGCCCCCACCAGGCCGGTTGAAGTCGGCCAGGTGGGCGTAATGCTCAGCACCCCACCCATAACCTACTTCGCCAACTCGCTTTTCCTCAAGATGGCCCCCTACGGCAGGGGACGCGTGGTACTGCAGGGCGCGGACACTGCGCTGGCTGTGAATGTATATACCACCACCGGCATACTGGCGCCGGGCATCATCAAGAAGGGCACCGAGGTCAAGGTAATTTTCAGGGACGACCGCAACGGCGAGATCAGCGATATCTTCTGCGTGCCCACCAGCGAACTGACCAAAGCCCAGGTTGCCAAGAAAGGACTGCTCTCTTCCCAGATCAACTGGGAGGCGGCGGTTGAACCAACCCTGAAGAAAGCTACCGCGTCCGACCAGGCAGCCTATAAAAAGGCGTTTAAGGAGATAAAATCGGTCATCAAGCTGATGAATGAAACCGAGCGCGCCCGCAAGGATATTGCCGGCTGGAAGCGCGACATCCGGGTCAAGACCACGGGTGGGGAATTCGCCATCATCATCAACAACGGAGATATCAGCCTTCAGGAGAAGAAGCTTAGCAAGCCTGATTTCGTCATGGTGGCCAAAAGCCCCAAGACTTTGGCGGACGGCCTGGCTTACCGCGGCGCCATCACAGACTCGGTCATCATGAAGAGGCTCTGGATCAGCAAGAACATGGAGTTTACCACCATTTTCAAGCTGGACCGCATGGCACGCTCCGTAGCGAGATCGAAAAAGTAGTCGGCCTTACAGGGATATAGGGTAACCCTGTACTATACGGTAATCCGGTTGCCGGCCAGTACATCCCGTAAGTAACGGCCGGTGGCGGAGCCTTCTATTTTGGCAATTTCTTCGGGTGTGCCTTCAGCCATGAGATAGCCCCCTTCATCACCTGCACCCGGGCCAAGATCGATTATGTGGTCAGCATTCTTTATTACGTCCAGGTGGTGTTCAATGATAATCACCGTGTTACCGGAGTCAACCAGCCTCTGAATAACCCGGAGCAAACAATCAATATCCGCGAAGGAGAGGCCCGTGGTCGGTTCATCCAGTATATAAACAGTCTTGCCGGTTGACCGGCGCGCTAATTCAGAGGCGAGTTTCACCCGCTGCGCCTCGCCGCCCGAAAGCGTGGGGGCCGGTTGTCCCAAACGCATGTAACCGAGGCCAACATCCCGCAGCGTCACCAGTTTATTCTTAACCCTGGGGAAATGGTCAAAGTATGCAGTAGCTTCTTCTATGGTCATATTCAGCACATCCGCAATATTCTTGCCCTTGAATTGAATTTCCAGGGCTTCGCGGTTATAGCGTTTGCCCTTGCATACCTCACAGGGCACCGTGACATCAGGCAGAAACTGCATCTCGATCTGTATGTAACCTTCACCCTGGCAGGTTTCACAACGGCCACCCCGTACGTTGAATGAAAAGCGGCCCGCTCCATAACCGCGCACTCGCGCCTCCGGAACCGAGGCAAAAAGCTCCCTGATAGGTGTAAAGGCGCCTGTATAGGTAGCTGGATTGCTACGCGGCGTCCGCCCGATCGGGGATTGGTCGATGTTAATAACCTTATCTATATTTTCTATTCCCGTAATAGCTGTACACTTGCCCGGCTTATCCTTTGACTGGTAAAAAGTCTGCGCCAGCTTTTTATAGAGTATATCGTTCATCAGGGTACTCTTGCCGCTGCCGGAAACGCCGCTGATGCATACCAGCTTCCCCAGTGGGATCTTAATATCCACGTTTTTTAAATTGTTCGCCCGCGCACCTTTGATTACGAGGTATTTGCCGGACCCGCTCCTTCTATGTTCCGGCATAGGGATTTCTTTGGCGCCGCTTAAATATTGCCCCGTTATTGAGTCTTGGGCCTTCAATATGTCCTGGATATTGCCGGCCGCCACTATGCGCCCGCCGTGTTCACCTGCACCCGGGCCCAGATCAACTATGAAATCCGCCGCACGCATCATACCCTCGTCATGCTCAACGCTTATAACCGTGTTTCCCAGGTCACGTAGCTTCTTAAGCGTATTTATCAGCCGGTGGATATCGGCAGGATGCAACCCAATGGTGGGTTCGTCGCAAATATAAATCACGCCCATCAGTCCGCTGCCTATCATGGTCGCCAGCCTGATCCTCTGCGCTTCTCCCCCGCTCAATGTGGCTGAAGACCGGTCGAGCGTAAGGTATCCCAGGCCGATATCCTTCAGAAAACCCAGCCTGGTCTCGATCTCCTTTACGATTTGCCTGGAAATTGTTGTTTCATTGGGGGTTAACACAGTTTTTCCATTACGCATGCCAGCTATGGACTGTATCCAAACACCGGCCTGCAATGCCGGCAGGGCTGTTACATCCATAATATTGTTACTATCGATCAGGACTGACAGTGACTCCGGCTTCAGCCTTTTGCCCCGGCAAACCGGGCAGGGCGAAGCAGACATGTACCTCTCTATTTCGGCGCGCCTGTTTTCAGATTCAGTTTCCCTGTACAATCTCTCCAGGTTGGGTATCACTCCCTCAAACCCTATGGCATATTCCCGCACCCTGCCAAAACGATAACGGAATTTGTGCTGGTCCGGGTTTTCACCATAAAGCACCAGGTTTAATTTATCTTCGCTTAGTTTTCTAACAGGCACACGCAGGGAAAAATCATAGCGCCTGGCCACTTCCTCAAGCTGGCTGATATACCATGCATAGGTAGCCCAGGGCTTGATGGCACCCTCAGCAATGGTCAATTCTTTATTCGGTATTATTAGGTCGGGGTCTATGTCAAGCTTGATTCCAAGCCCTGTACAGGCCGGGCAGGCGCCATGGGGGCTGTTGAAGCTGAATGTCCGCGGCGCTATCTCACCGAGGCTGATCCCGCAGTGAACGCATGCAAAATGCTCGGAGAAAAGCAGGTCCTCGCCGTCTGCAACAGATATCAGGACAACTCCACCTCCCAATTTGAGGGCGGTTTCAACCGAGTCTGCAATACGCGCTGTGTTGCTGTCATTGCCGCTTATTATGCGATCCACCACAGCTTCTATCTTGTGTTTCTTATTTTTATCAAGCTGTATTTCTTCGGCAAGGTCACGTATATATCCATCTACCCGGACGCGCACAAACCCTGCTTTTTTTAAATCATCAAATATCTGCAGGTGCTCACCCTTTCTGTCCCGGATCAGGGGGGCCAGGATCATAATCCGTGTATCCGGTTTAATTGCGAGCACTGAATCCACAATTTGCTGGACGCTCTGGCGTGCAATCTCACGGCCGCATTGGGGGCAATGCGGCCGTCCCACCCGCGCAAATAACAAGCGGAGGTAATCATAAATTTCGGTTACTGTGCCCACCGTAGAGCGCGGGTTATGAGAGGGGCCTTTCTGGTCGATGGATATAGCCGGGCTCAGGCCTTCGATGTAATCAACATCGGGCTTGTCCATGCGCCCCAGGAACTGCCGCGCGTAAGCGGAGAGCGACTCGATATAACGCCGCTGCCCCTCGGCATAAATGGTATCAAAGGCCAGTGAACTCTTCCCCGAACCGGAGACGCCCGTTATGACTACCAGCTTATCACGGGGTATGCTGACATCGATGTTTTTTAAATTGTGCTCGCGGGCGCCCCTGACAACAATGTAATCCATCATATGGTCCTGATACTGAAATTATGTTACAAATTTATATTGTAGCACCGAAAATATTGAGTTGTTCAAAATAAAGAAGGCGGTCCCTTTGGGAACCGCCTTCATCGAGTTACCTGATGGTTCCTAACTGGCCTTTCGTGGTGGTTTCATCATGAAGAAAGCGATGAATATGCCGATGAATGCCAGTATACCGACCGGTATGAAAGCGCGCACATATGACCCGAAGATGTCGTTGGCAAAGCCGGAGATGAAATTAGCCAGGATGGCGCCGATACCGTAGGCCAGCAGCATGATACCGTAGTTCCTGGCATTAAACTTGATGCCGAAAAAGGTCGCGGTGGAGGTCGGGGCTATCGCCAGCCATCCACCCAGACACAGCCAGAACGCTGCAAAACAGATTATATAGAGGGCCGTGGTACCCGGACCGGCAAACATCATTCCAATTGATGCCAGAAGGATAATTACAAAAGACAGGACTGCAGCATATCTCGGAGTTATCCTGTCCGTTATCCAACCGAACAATGGCCTACCACCGCCGTTGAATATGGCAAACACAGAAACCAAAACTGCTGCAATTGCAGAGTCAAGTTTAATGATTCCCGTTGCGACGGGACTGGCGATACCTATGGCCATCAAGCCTGCCAGTGAACCTATAGTGAAGCAGATAAAAAGTCCCCAAAATGAGGATGTCTTTGCCATTTGGGAACTCTCATAATCAGCAGCAGCAACGGCAGCGCCGGCTTTGGGAGTCCATCCGGCAGGTTTCCAACCGGCTGCAGGGAACTTCAAGGGGATAGACAGCAGAATTATCAATACCAGGAATGCGATGCCGAGATAAAGGAATGTGGGTAAAACGGTTACAGAATCAATGAGCGCTTTTGCCACATAGGCGCTGACGAAAGGCGATCCGCCAAAACCGGCCACAGTTAAACCTACCGCCAGGCCCTTCTTATCGGGGAACCACCTGGTGGCAACCTGAATAGGGCCACTATAGGCAAGGCCGACGCCCGCCCCCGCGATAACACCATAGGTAATAATCAGTGTCCAGATGCCTGGTATCATAGCCGGCAGAATACCAGAGAGTATCCATCCCAGACCCACTATAGCGCCGCCGATTATACCAAGTATTTTAGGACCGACTTTTTCCAGCAACCTGCCGCTAAACGGGAAAATACCAGCGAAAAAGGCGAGGAAGAACATAAAAGGCAGGCCACCGTCAAAGGCGCCTATTTTGAACAAATTCTGTACCGGGACTTTGAAAACGCTGTAGGCATATACACTGCCCAGACACAAATTGATAATGAACCCCAACACAACCAGTAACCACCTGCCCTTCTCCGCGGGCATACCGAAAAGTTTTGTTTCTTCAGCCATTATCTGTCATCTCCTCCTGAAAAATAAAACAACCAGTAACACAGGTAACAAGGATATAAAAGCGGCGCTGCTTTTTGGGGCAGCGCCGCTTTATCGTTTTTATTAGACCCTGTTCTTAACCAGGTCATCCACTACGGTCGGGTCAGCCAGGGTTGAAGTGTCGCCCAGGTTGGTTACATCGTTGGCGGCAATCTTGGTAAGGATCCTGCGCATGATCTTGCCGGAGCGGGTCTTGGGCAGGAAATCAGCCCACTGGATCTTGTCCGGTGAAGCGATGGGGCCGATCTCCTTGCGGAGATGAGCGACCAGCTCTTTCTTGAGGTCATCCGATTTCGCTACACCTGTCTTCAAAGTCACATAGGCATAAATGCCCTGCCCTTTGATGTCGTGAGGCATGCCGACTACGGCGGCCTCGGCAACCTTGGGATGGGAAACGAGGGCACTCTCGACTTCCGCGGTGCCGATCCTGTGGCCGGACACGTTAATGACATCGTCGATGCGGCCCATCAGCCAAAAGTAACCATCTTCGTCAACTCTGGCGCCGTCACCGGTGGTGTAAACGCCCGGGTTCTGAATGAAGTAGGTGTTCTTGAATCTATCGGGCTCGCCATAAACCCCGCGCATAAGGCCCGGCCAGGGTTTTTCGATGATAAGCGAACCACCTTCGTTGACTGCGGCCTCAGTGCGGTCCTCCCGGATAACCTTGCAGGCAACGCCGGGGAAGGGGAGGGTGGCTGAGCCGGGCTTAATCGGCCAGGCGCCGGGCAGCGGGGTGATCAGGATGCCGCCGGTCTCGGTCTGCCACCAGGTATCAACGATCGGGCAGCGGCCGCCGCCAATGACGTTGTAGTACCACATCCAGGCCTCGGGATTGATCGGTTCGCCGACCGTACCGAGCAGCCTGAGTGAACTGAGGTCATGTTTCTTGACCCAGTCATCGCCGTCCTTCATGATGGCGCGGATAGCGGTGGGGGCAGTGTAGAGAATATTAACCTTGTATTTCTCGATGATATCCCAGAACCTGTCAGGCTTGGGATAGCTGGGAACGCCTTCGAACATAAGGCTGGTGGCGCCCTGCGCCAGGGGTCCGTAAACGATGTAGCTGTGACCGGTGACCCAACCGATATCAGCCGTACACCAGAAGGTATCTTCGTCTTTATAGTCGAAGATCCACTTGAAGGTGGTCATCACAAAAAGCAGGTAGCCGGCGGTAGTGTGCAGCACGCCCTTGGGCTTGCCGGTGCTGCCGCTGGTATACAGGATGAATAGCGGATCCTCGGCATCCATCTTTTCCGGTTCGCAGGGTTTCTTGACATCGTCCTGCGCCATCTCGTCATTCCAGGCCACATCACGGCCGGCAACCATGGGCGCATTGTTGTTGGCACGGTTGACCACGATTTGCTTCTTGCACTTCGGGCAAGACTGCAGGGCTTGGTCAGCATTGGCTTTGCTGTTGACCACCTTGCCGGCGCGGTAATAGCCGTCTGCAGTGATAAGCAGCGTGGATTCACTGTCGATAATCCTGTCTTTGAGGGCATCAGCGGAAAAACCGCCGAAAACGATGCAATGGATAGCGCCGATCCTGGTGCAGGCCAGCATAGCGATGGCCAACTCCGGTATCATGGGGAGATAAATTGTAACTCGGTCGCCCTTCTTGATGCCATGCTTTTTAAGTACATTGGCTGCTTTGTTGACCTCATACCAGAGCTGTTCATAAGTGTAGGTGCGGGAATCACCGATGTCACCTTCCCAGATGATAGCTGCCTTGTTCTTACGCCAGGTAGTCAGGTTCCTGTCCAGGCAGTTATAGGAAACATTGAGTTTGCCGCCCACGAACCATTCGTGCTTGCCATTCTTAAAATCGCTGACCAGTACCTTGTCCCATTTCTTGTACCAGTCGATTTGTGCCGCCTGTTCTGCCCAGAACCCTTCCATATCATCAATGGAGCGTTTGTAGATCTTCTTGTACTCCGCCATGCTCTTGATATAAGCATTTTTGGTGAATTCCTTGGACGGCGGGAACTTACGGTTCTCCACCGACATAGAGGTGATCGTGGATTTTTTCTCTTCGGGTTTGTCTGCCATACTTTTACTTTGCTAATCCTCCTTTTATTATTTCCTAAAGTGTTTTAGATTGATCCCATACCATGTGTGCTTAAGGAATAACCTGATTGAGAATTGTCTGAGCCAATAAACCAAAATTATTATCAATTACGGGCATGGAATAACCAAAGGTGAATAATACATTATGGGAATTTGACTGTCAAGCTTAAATCAGGTCTCGAGCTTTTCAGATACGCGCTCGTCACGGAAGTACTTGATGATCTCCCATTCGTTACTCAACAAGATACGGCTATATCACCATAATGGCTAAGACAGCTATATTCCGTGCTCCTTCAAGGGATTGCGCTGTTTTCTTGATCTGGTTATTCCTCTTCCTGGCTGATCCGGCTCTTGACAGTATCCCTGGCACGCCCGGCGGCCTTTGCAGCGCCTTCTTTGACTGTTCCGGCTTTTTCCTTAGCCATGCGCCGTGTTTCCTCGCCAGGTTGGGGAGCGTATAGAAAACCTAAAGCCAGGCCGATTACGGCGCCTATCATCAAACCCGTAAAAAATCCCGGCGTTGAATCCTTATTCATCACTTTCCCTCCCTTTTCTTGAACATATTGCTGAATAGCTCAACACCCTGGATTATACCCTGCACCAGGGTGCCGAACTGGACAACCGGGCTTATCACCTCGTTCTTAGTATAGTCCACCAGGTCAGACAACCTGCCAACCGCGAAATCCGCAGACTCCATAAGCGCAGTAGCCTTCCTGTAAAATAGTAAAAAGATTATGCACAGAAAGATCATAGCGATTGTGCCGATCAGGCCCCAGATAACGATCACCAGGTCACGCCACCATGCCATATCCATATAAATGACCTCCTGAATTAGATATTACTTTGGCTTTTACAAATTTAACTGTAGATAGTATAAACCTGACTCACTGCTGACAATCTTAAACCCCGCCTTCTCGAAAACTGAAAGCATGGGTTTGTTTTCGTAAAGGACCTCGGCCACAAAGGCCAGCAGGCCGTTTCGCTTGCCCAGGTAAATCAGGTAATTCAACAACTCGGTGCCTATCCCCTGTTTCTGCTCTTTATCACGCACGGCGAAGGCTACTTCAGCGCTGTGCACGTCCTGCCCGATCCCATATTGCCCTACACCGATTACTTCCTCGTTATCCTCTGTGCCCCTGGTTGCCAGTATCACCAGCTCCTGTGTGTAGTCAATCACGACGAATTCCTGCAGCCTTTCATGCGGCATATCCTTTCTGCTTGAGATAAAGCGGCGGTACAGGCTCTGGTCAGAGAGCGCATAAAAGAAGTCCTTGACCAGTGTTTCGTCGCTTATCTTGACCGGCCTGAAGAGCAGTTGCAACCCTGTCCTGGTCGTTTTGACTGTTTCCAAAGCCTCCGGGTATTCACCCCGTTTACCCGGCACAAATGCCTGGTCCTTATATATCAGGTTCAGTTTTTTCGCTTCTTCGATCAGCCACGGGCGGAATTTTGGATGTGCGATAGCGATCAACTCCATAGCCCGCTCACGGATATTCTTACCATGTAAATAGGCGATGCCGTTCTCGGATACCACGTAATGGATGTCACCGCGTATCATCGTGACGCCGCAGCCTTCGCTGAGAAAAGGCACTATCCTTGACACCGAATCATCCTGAGCCGTGGACTGGATCGTCAAAATAGTCTTTCCGTTGCGCGATAATATGGCGCCGCGCATAAAATCGGCCTGCCCGCCCACACCGCTGTAGAATGTTTTACCGATCGATTCGGCCGTGGCCTGGCCGGTCAGGTCTATCTCCAGGGCGCTATTTATGGCAACCATATTATCATGCTGCGCAATCAAGATCGGGTTATTGGTATATTCGATCGTGCGGAACTCGATAGCCGGGTTGTCGTCTATATAGTCATAAGTCGATTTCTTGCCCATACAGAAGGTGGCCACTGTCTTACCGCGGTCTATCTTCTTCCTCGAATTATCTATGACTCCCAGCTTCATCAAATCAGCAATACCGTCAGACATCAATTCGGTATGCACGCCCAGCCGTTTTTTGCCGGTCAGGCTGCTGAGTATCGAATTCAAACGGCTGCCGTAACCTACCTGGATAGTATCGCCATCCTGTACAAGGCGGGCGACATAGCTGCCGATCCTCCTGGCAATCACGTCATCAACCGGTGGGTCAAATTCCAGGACAGGCTCATCGTAGGGAATCAAATAGGCTATTTTATCTATATGCAGGAAGCCATCACCCTGCACCCTGGGCATATGGGCATTAACCTGCGCTATCACCAGCGAAGCCTTCTCTATCGCCTCCGCCACTATATCCACGCTGATGCCCAGGTTGACATACCCGTGCCTGTCAGGAAGCGACGTCTGTATGAGCGCTACATCAACCGGCACTATGCCGCGCCGGAATAAATCGGGCACCTGGGAAAGAAATATGGGTGTGTAATCCGCCAGGCCTGCATTAACCGCGCTGCGGGTGTTGTCGCCAATAAAAAATGAGTTATGCCTGAAATTAGATTTGAATTTTTCTTGTGTGTAGGCGGCCACACCCAGGGTCCAGACTTGCAGCACCTCGGCATCGAAAAAAGCCTTGGGATTGGACTCCACATAGTTGACCAGGGCCTTTACCAGGTATTGCGGTTCGGCACAGGCCGTGCCGATAAATATGCGGTTGCCCGGGTGGATTTTGCTGAAGACCTGTTTTTCAGTGGCGAATTTATCCGGGTATGTTTTCTTAAATTGCTCAAGCCACGATGAGCCGCCCTGGTCAACCATATTAGCCTCCGATCTGCATTGTAAAACAGGAACCTTTTATAAGCAGATTGTATCATACTTTTTGGTATTTAATAGAAAGGCGCCGCTTCGATGAAGCGGCGCCTTCTTTAATACAATCTTACTTCTATTCTATTTAACAGATAATGTATTAGCTATTTCCTTGTAAAGAACCATTTGGCCTGGGTCCGTGGCACCAAGAACTATTATGGCATTCCCATCTTTCATTACAATTGCACAAGCGCCTTTCGCCAATCCAAAAGCCGCAGACAAAACAATCATTCTACCTTTCGTTTTACCATCCGTAAATGTCACCGGGTCATTGGAGTCAATGCTGGGAGTAAAATCTTTGCCACCTGCTTTAATCAAGTCCTTAAGGAAATCCATTGCTGTTGAACCCCAATCATCGGGATTAGCCGGGCGTACGGCCACATAAACCAGACCCTTGTCGCCCTTGACATATAAAACGCCTCCACTTAGAGATACGTTCTCCGACGTCCACGCTTTTGGATACAGTATTGAAAAGCCATACTTGTCATTAGTGTAAGTTGTTGCCTCATAAGACGTTTTCATCACAGGAGCAACTGGTGCGACCGGTGTGGTCCCCGGTGTGGTTGGCGTGGTGACTACCGGTGCTACAGGCGGCGCGGGCGGCGGCGCCGGGGGCTTGGCCGGGGCGCAGGATATGGCAACGAATGCCAGAACGAGTACCAGGATAGATACGATGACTAATGCTTTGTGTTTTAACACTTCCGGGTCTACCTCCTTAAATTATAATTAGTGCATCAATCGGCACTATTTATTATAACTGTAAACTACACCAAGCAATAAATTAAGTCAAGTATTTGATTCTCCTGGTCTTCGTTTAGCCTGGAAAATTCGAGCCGGGAATTCAATAAAGCCTCAACAATGCGTCTACCTCAGCGGCACACTTATCGAAATGAATAGTTCTTTTTATCTTGATATCACCGTAAGTATTGATGAAATACATTGCCGGCAGGCCGGCCGGTTGATACAGGTTATACACTTCCCCTGCTGGGTCAGGCAGCACCGGGCATTTCACGTTATTCTCTTTTGCCCAAAGTTCCATATTACTGCTCTTCTCCCGGCTTATAATGACCAATGTTTCCAATAGCCCGCGCGGCCAGGCAGCATAGACCGGTGAAACGCACTGCATCACCTGGGAACAGGCAGGACATCCAGTCCCGGCAAAAATCAGCAGCGCTTTCTTACCCTTAAGCGAGCGCAGGGAAATAGATTTGCCGTCCAAGCTTTGGAGTGTGAAATCAGGCGCTGTGCAGCCGGCGTTCGGGCATACAGTTTGGGTTACGACAGGCTTATTTATTGAACCCTTATCCCGGCCGGGATCTAATTGGCCCTGGTCATTTACCCGGGCAATTAAATCTTCAGCTTCGCTGATAGCCGTTGCAAAGGTAGCGCAGCTGTCCTCCACATTGCTATACTTCCCATTGACTATGCCGATTACTTCTCCAAACCTGTTAATCACCGGCCCGCCGCTATTGCCGGGATAGACGTGTGCACAGGTTTGGATGAACAGAACTGACTCTATCCTGGGAAACCCTGATATGCGGCCGCTGGTAACTGCGGGAGCTTCCAATTCGGTAAAAGCCGGGTAACCTACTATCTCCACGTTATCGCCGGTCTGCAGTTCATCTGATTCAGCGGAATTGCCCAGGTTAGCGCATGGAAACGCTACCCCATTATTTTCTATCTGAATCAAGGCCAGGTCTTTTCCGGCGTCGGTTAAGAGTGACCGTCCCTGATACTTAGCTCCATCAACAAAAATGACCTCCGCGATTTTGCTGTCAGCGATAACATGGTTGCTGGTTAAGACTAAACCTGCTTTCCCTACGACAACCCCTGAACCCAGGCTATCACCGGCAATTATCCGCACGGTGGCAGGCAATACTTTCCGCGCATTATCGGAGTATTGCACAAAAGAACACGAATTACCCAGGCCTGTGAGTAATAATATTGCTACTAATAAAAATGTCAGAACACTTTTAGGCAATTTCTCTCCCGCTATTACTAATGTCTTCATATTACCACTTATCAGCAGCCGGCATGCGCGAAAGGGCTAATGACAAGCTTCCGCAGATAGTCCAGACAGTGCTTGAGCTGTCCTACACCCCCACACGGTATATAGGCAAAACATACGACATATCCGCCGGCATCCACCTGTACTACTATCAAGTCCAAGGAAGACCACCCCGGACATTTAAGCCGAACGGGCGGGTCCGGAATGGCAATTGACAACCTTCCGGTTAGGATATATTATGTCGGTCATTGGCAATAAGTGACGACAATTGCCTGATGGAAAATTGATATGGGAAATCCCGGTCCACTATACTACTTCGGAGAGTCTCTTCTCCCCAACGTTCATTCTAAACCTATTTTGGACAAGTGTGAAAAAGTATCCTGAAATAATGCGCATAACACAGGTTGTGTAATTATCGTTTTGGAGGTTGATCATGAGGACTTTGAGCCCTTCACTAATAGTATTCTTCGTTTTAATTACCCTGGGCCTTCTGTTGCCTGCCTGCGCGCCATCACAGCCCGTTGTTCCTGCACCGGTCAAATCGGCGGCTGTGGAAAAGGCAAAGATAGCAGTCACCGCTCTTGAAGTCACAGGCGCACCAATTATTGAAGGCAAGGCGGTTACAGTCAATGTCACTGCAAAAAACGATAGCACGGTTGACGGCACTTATTCAGCGGTACTAAAAGTGAACGGACTTGAAAAAAGACAGGGAACGGTGGAGGTCAAAGCCGGCGGAAGTAGTGTTACACCTTTCGAGGTTATTTTTGACACAGCAGGAATCTATCAATTATCTGTTGATAACCAGTCTAAAAGCGTAAGCGTTAACGGAGCCGGATTGCTGGGCCAGAGCCTGGCGCTGCTAAATAGCAAGGATGGTAAAATAGTTTCAAGCGAACTTATACAGTCAATGGATTCCGGCAAGGTCAAGATTGATGTATATAAAATACGTTACCTGAGCGATGGCTTGGAGGTAATCGGCTACATATTCAAACCGGCAGATGATGGTCGATATCCCACATTAATTTATAACAGGCCCGGCCTCTATGGTATGTACCTTATCGGCGGATCGGAACCTTCCAGTTCCTTTGAGTATTTAGCCTCCCTCTCATCAAACGGATATGCGGTGATAGCTTCACAGATACGTGGTAATGATGGCGGGCAGGGGCAGGAGGATTTTGGAGTCAAGGACGTAAATGACGTACTCAACCTGATAAAGACTGTCGACAGCATGCCACTGATTTTTAATCCCGAACGCATGGGCATGGTGGGTTTCTCCATGGGTGGAACGCGGACATATATCGCTATGCAAAAAACTGACAAGATAAAGGCAGCAGCCGTTGTGGGCGGAACTACTGACAGGTGCGACCAGATTGAGAAGATGAATGCACCCGTACTGATTTTACATGGGGCATCCGATTCTGGTATCAGCGTCGCCCAGGTAGAGCAACTGGCAGCAAAACTGAAAGATTCAGGAAAACAGTGTGAACTGGTGGTGTATCCTAAAGGAAGCCACCTGCTTAATGAAAATGCGCAGGATCGCGATGCGCGCATAATCGCCTGGTTAAACAAGTATTTAAAGTAATATTCTTGTTCTTTCCAAGATATTGAGTTTCATGCATCAGTTGCAGCAGATTAGGCCGTCCGGCAACCCAACAGGGTTGTTTCTTCACTGTTTTTAACAATCCTGCGCGACGCATCTATGGCTACTTATAATTGTTTGGCTCCACTGGTCTTTGAACGGACAAAACAACTTGATAGCGTATATTTACCAGTATCTGAAATCGGTAATAATGACAAGGTAGTTTTTGATCTTTCTCCGATAAAATTTGTTAAACCGCCAGCACTTATAGGACTACTGGTATTAATTGAATCACTTACCCGAAAACCCTCCGATCAACGACCCAATATTATGATTACTGCCCCCACAGATATGCATGTCTTGGATTATCTGCTAAAAATAAATTTCGTGGGTACACTACAATCAATGGGTGGTTGGAAGATAACGGAAAAACTACCAACTAAAATTTCTCGCAAGATCAGGCCTGTAATACCGATAACAAGGTTTAAGACCGCAAATGATATAGAAAATATAGCCATAAAAATGTCTGAACTATTCCAGACCGATTTAAGTGGCCTTTCAACACTTTTACAACCTTGCCACGTGATATTCAGCGAATTGGCGGATAATGTGATACATCACGCCGGCAGCGGCGGCGGCTATATATTAGCCCAACAATATAGCTATCGTAATGGGCCAATGATAGACATAGCCGTTGGAGATGCCGGCATCGGGATACCATCCTCTCTGAGAAATAATTCCAAAATAGCCGGTTTGTTTACTGACGACAGAAGTGCTATCACGCTGGCTTTAAAAGATCAGGTGACCCGTTTTGATGATCCCCACAGAGGATTCGGATTGGGTCACATTAAGGCAGAGCTTGGCTCTATAACTAAAAGGAGTTTAACTATACGGTCTGGAACCGGGTATGCTATAGTGAAAGGTAGTGGGTATACTTTCACGGGAGTGAATAAGTGGTTACCAGGAACTATTGTACACGCGGTAATTCCTTGTCGGTAATATAAAGGAGGCACGGCATGGAAAAACATTTTAACTTATCTGATCACGGCATAGCTTTTGCTACGCGAGAGAAGGGTTGCGTCGTGGGTGAGGAAATTAAAAATAGTTTAATCTCTATAAACGCTACGGATACCCTAATTATAAACGGTAAAGGAGTGAAAGCTGTTAGCTACTCCTTTATGGATGAGTTGCTGGCCAGAATTATGGATGCATGGGCACGCCCGGAGCACGCCGATAAAAAAATAGCTCTGTCTGAGTGGGAAGAGCCGATATTACAAGCGTTCAAGACAACACAAGTGCAGAGACACTTAACATTGAATAACTTGTGTATCCTGAAATCATCTGATCGAAAGACGACCGGGAAAGCCCGTACCCGTTCAGTAAAGGAACATCAGTTCGTATAGTAAAAGTGAAGGAGATTTGTAAGGGCGCTTAAATAATGGGATTTAAAATTGTTATAGCCGACAGCAATGCCAACTTCATGAGCATGCTGGGCCGGGCGTTGCTCGATTCAGAATATGCGCTCTATCCTGCCGAATCCAAGGAAACCGCTCTGCAGCAAATCACACAATATGACATCGATGCCTGTATAATCGACGTAGACCTGCCCGGCGGTATAGAGGAAGTCCTGCAGGCCTGCATGAAAAAGTCAAAGCCGATTATTGCCATGGGCGCGTCACCCCTTAAAGAAACGGGTAAACTGGTGGAAATAATGTATTACGGCATACCTTATGTAAAGAAATTTAGCACTGAAGGTGACGCCAAGCTGGACCACATTATCGCACGCATGAATGTGCTATTAAGAACATTGTTGATTTTCAGCAAAGATAGCGAATATCAGCGCGGTGTCATCGCGGGACTCGAAAGCAAAGGCTACAAGGTCTTCATCTCAGATACGGCAGATGACCTGATGCATACTTTCTTGCTAAGTGAGCCTAAGGTAGTACTGGTATATTTCCCCAATGAAGATGAGATCGAGGAACTTAAAAAAATACGCAAGATCGACAACCGCCTGCCCATGGCAGTCGTATTAAATAACCTCCCTGCCGAAGCAATTGACCTTTTTAAGGACAAATCAACTAAAATACTTGCCCAGGAAGAGGTCTCTGACTACCTGGATAAGCTGTAACAAGGTTCAACAGGCTACATTCTAAGCGCTACACTCACGTTAACTGTAGTCCCCTGACCCGCTTCAGACTTAATGTCCAGGGAACCACCCAGCAAAGAAACCCTCTCCTGCATGCCCACCAGTCCCAGTTTTCCGCTGTGAGATAAATCACCCATGGTTTGCGGTACCTGGAATCCTTTCCCATTATCGCTGACAGTTATGTTAACCAGCGAATCCGTAAACTCAAGGTTCACCTCTGCTTTGGATGACTGAGCATGTTTGCCTATATTGTTTAAAGATTCCTGGACGATCCGGAATAATATAAGTTCCATTTCCGGCAATAACCGCTGCTCCTTCCCGCTGATTTTCAAGGATATGTCGATCCCGCTATCCTCTGATTTCTGCTTCACCAGCCACTGTACGGCCGGAAGAAGCCCGAGATCGTCGATAATCGAAGGGCGAAGATCCTGGCTGAAACGCCTGATCCCCTGCAAGCTTACACTGATCCTCTGCCGTATATCCTGCAGCACAACCCTTTGTTGTTGAGATAGCCCCACGTTGTCACGGATAAAGTTGTCCATCTGCCTTGATATGGCAAACAGCGCCTGTGCCGTGTCATCATGCAACTCACGTGCTATCCTTTTGCGCTCTTCTTCCTGTGCCCGCGTAATCTGGTTGAGGTAATAGCGCAGGTTATTCTGCATGCGCCGCTCTTCAGAAACATCGCGTGCCATATGCTGGAAACCCACCGGTTTATCATCAACTATCATGACACTCGAGGTAACCATGACCGTCTTACGAACGCCATCCTTGGTTATGGTGTGCTGCTCATATGGCTGGTTCAAAAGTTCGCTGTATATCAATTTATGCCCGATTCCACTGGCTAACGCCAGCATCTCTTCATCCATGAACTCCTTCACATTTCTGCCCAGGAATTCCTCTATGGGGTAACCGGTTAATTCCTCGGATGCTTTATTGGCTGCCAGTATCTTGCCGTCAATATCATGAAACCATATCGCGTCGTTGGCATTTTCAAACAGGTTCCTGTAATCCCGGGCTGATTTATAAAGCTGATCCGCGATTTCCCTGGCTTCCTCGTAAAGCCTGGCATTTGTGAGAGCGGAAGCTATCTGTCCGGCGATTGTGCTCAAAAGGTCGATTTCGTCCGGCAGAAAAGTCCTGGGTCGCCGCATGCCCACGCTCAAGGTACCGATGACCTCACCTTTTGATTTCATGGGAACTATCAGCATGGGGTGGATTTTGTTACGTATTACCGCAGTCCTCGTCAACCTGGGGTCGCTGGAAGCATCGAGCACCAGCATAACCTCACCTGTGTCCGCGACTTGCCCGTTGAACCCCTCTCCGATTTTTACGTGGTCAAGCTCTGCAGCGGTCTCGGCTGAAATCCCTTCATACGCAGTCAATACCATAGCCTCCTGTCTGGGTTCGATGGTATAGACCAATATGACCTCCACTTCCATCACCTCTCCAACCATCTCCACTGCGGTTTCTATCACCTTGGCCGGTTCGAGGTACTGACCTAAAGCGTTGGATATTGTATTCAAGGTCGCTAACCTTCTGGCATTGGCACGCGCTTCCCTGATCCTCCCCTGCAATTGCTCCTGGGTATTTTCCAGCGCAGCAACTGCTTTTTTGTAACGCCTATCATCGTTTTCTTTAATTCTTACCCAATTTAGAAATGCTACACCAGCTACGGTAACCAGAAATACCTCCAATATAGCGTCACTACGATTACTGGAATACAATATCGCCTGTGGCAACATGACCATTAGCGATGCCACGACGACTATGAGCGTGGGAAAGATACCCAGGACGAAGCCTGTATAGAGTGCAATTATCAGGAACAGGTTACGCTCTATGGTATGGCGGCTTAAATTAAAAAGAAAAACATCAGACCTGAACCCTGATGCCCATATTACGTCACGGTATAGGAATAAGGTGACGGCGGCAAATAATATCAGGATGATCCAGAACTGGTAGCGGGTCCAGATTTTATAAGGGATCCTCATGGTATATAGACTTCAGGCCGGACTATTGATTTTTTATTAAAACCGGGGGATTTCAAGGCAACTCTTCCAGTGTAAGCCAGCCCTTTTTCAAACCGTACACAATAGCCTCAGAGCGTGACCCGACACCCAGCTTATTAAATATGCTGCGCAGGTGTGTTTGAACGGTCCTGACGCTCAGTGTAAGGCTATCAGCTATCTCCATATTGCTCATACCTTTGGCAGCCAGCCGCAACACTTCCGTCTCCCTATCGCTCAGCACATCTCCCGTCGTTTGCGTTGGCTGACCTTCCACAGGTGACCTCAGCCTGTTGAGAACTTTCTTCATTATTCTCGGATGCAGCACGGGTTCCCCGGTCATAACCTGGCGTATAGCATCAATAAGCTCGTCTCCGCTGGACTCTTTCAGCAGGTAACCCGCTGCACCGGCTTCGAGTAAAGCGAATACATATTCATCGTCATCGTAACCGGTCAGCACAAGGATGGCGATGTTCGGGTATATCGCTTTTATCTGCTTGGTGGCCTCTATGCCGTTCAGCCTTGGCATGGACACATCCATAATAATTATTTCAGGCTTCAGTTTCTTGGCCAGTTCCACCGCTTCAACGCCGTCGCTGGCCTCACCAACTACCTCTAAATCAGACTGCGATTCCAGCAGCCGCCTGGTACCCTCCCGTACCACCTTATGATCCTCAGCCAGAAGAATTTTTATTTTCTCCATTTTCAATCTCCCCGTTAGAATGTGATTATATACACAATAAATACACTATTCAAGCCACAGGGCTTTTCTTTCAGCACAAATACTTAAGCATTTTGCCTTAATGGGCAATAGCTCCTGAATTCATTTTTCAGTCGCAAGCGCATCGTAATTACCCGCCGCGCAGCAATATATATACCGATTAAGCTTTGAGGCGGATGAAATAAACCTGTACTTCATATAAATTCTATACAGGGTCTATACCTTTATATAAATGCTCCGCCGTACCAGGAACAGGGAGGAATTGTCACATCTCTCGCGATATAGTTGAACGGTTAACCCGGGCAGCCAACGAACAGAACAATTATTGGACCGGCAAGCAACCTTGCTGGGAAATGTGTCATTGCCCGGCAATGATCCGGGAAGAATGCCCGGCTACAAAACATTGACTTTACTATCCGCTAATAGTAGAATTCCGCTCTGGTTGTGTTGTCTCATCAGGGGAATCAGGTCGCCGGACTTTGTTCCCCTTTTTTTAATGTTTATATCCTGATTTAGGAGGATTTTTATGGCAAAGCAGAAGGCAGCCCCCGCATCCACCACTGATACAGGGAGAGGCTTCGCCGGCAGGGCATTCCAGCGCATCCAGGGCATCATCGATGACACCGGCGGCCAGGCCGGCGCCCCCATACGCGTTTTGCAGCAGGCGCAGGGCATTGTCGGCTATCTTCCACCCACCGTGCTGAAAACGATCTCCAGGGACCTTAAAATCCCCCTGAGTGAGTTATATGGTGTTGTCACATTCTACAGCTTTTTCACTATGCAGCCCAAAGGCAGGCACGTTATACAGGTATGCCTGGGAACAGCTTGCTACGTGAAAGGCGGCCAGGACATACTTAATTTATTAAAGAAAGAATATGGACTGGAACCCGAGGGAATCACGCCGGACGGCAAATTCTCACTTGAGACCATACGTTGCCTCGGTTGCTGCGGCCTGGCGCCGGTGATCGCTATCGGTGACGACATACACCGAAAAGTCAAACCGGGCCACATAAAAGATATCCTGAATATGTACCATTAGGAGGTAAAAGAAGTGCCCAAGATAACCTCTCTTGAAGAGTTAGCCAAACTAAAAAAAACGGTAGAACCCAGGCTTAAAATCCGCGACGACGCGGATATGAGCCATTTTAAATCTTCACCCGAGATTTGCATCCAACAGTGCCGCGGTATGGGCTGCACCGCCGCCGGCGGAGACAAGGTTACCGAGCTTTTCGAAGAACTCTTAAAAAAGAAGGGACTGGAAAGCAAGGTAACCATAGTGCGGACAGGGTGTCTCGGCCCGTGCGAAATGGGCCCCACGGTTATCGTTAACCCGGGCGATATCCTCTACGTCAGGGTCAAGCCTGAGGATGTCAAGGAAATATTCGATAAACATATTGTGAAAGGCGAGATTGTGGAAAGGCTGGTCTACCATGACCCAACCACCAACCAGGCTATACCCGAACGCCTCAAAATCAATTTCCTGGCAGACCAGGAATTCCGCATCCTGCACAACAACGGCATCATCGATCCCTGGAATATCGAAGAGTACATAGCGCGCGGAGGCTACGAAGCCCTGGCCAGGGCCCTGTATAAAATGAAGCCCGACGATGTACTTGAAGAGGTCAAGAAATCCGGCCTCAGGGGCAGGGGCGGCGCAGGCTTTCCTACCGCTACCAAATGGGGCTTCCTTAAAAGCTCACCGGGTACGGTTAAATACCTCATTTGCAACGGCGATGAGGGCGACCCCGGTGCATATATGAACCGCGCCGTCCTGGAGGGCAACCCGCACTCTATTATCGAAGGTATGGCGCTGGGCGCTTACGCCGTTGGCAATGTGAAACATGGTTTTGCTTATATACGCGCGGAATATCCCCTGGCAATTGAAACTCTCAGCGCAGCCATAGCACAGGCACGCGATTATGGCCTGCTGGGCAAGAACATCATGGGCACCGATTTTGAGTTCAACCTGGACATCTTCCCCGGCGCCGGCGCTTTCGTCTGCGGCGAGGAAACCGCGCTGCTTATCTCTATCGAAGGCAAACGCGGCATGCCCAGGCAAAGGCCTCCCTTCCCCTCCGATAAAGGACTTTTCGGAAAACCATCTGCCATCAACAATGTGGAAACATGGTCAATCGTTCCCCGCATCATCCGGGAGGGCGCGGCCTGGTTTGCCAGTGTCGGCAGCGAAAAGAGCAAAGGCACCAAATCGTTCAGCCTGGTGGGTAAAGTCAATAACGTCGGCCTGGTAGAGGTGCCGCTCGGCACCAGCCTCGGCAAGATAGTCTTTGATATCGGCGGCGGCGTTCCCGGAGGCAAGAAATACAAGGCTACCCAGATGGGCGGACCCTCCGGCGGTGTAATACCCATCGAGCACGTTAATGTACCTGTAGACTACGAATCCGTAACCGCCCTCGGCGCCATTATGGGTTCGGGCGGCCTGGTGGTGATGGACGAGGATAGCTGCATGGTGGACGTAGCCAAATTCTTCCTGCAGTTCACCCGGGACGAATCCTGCGGCAAATGCGCGCCCTGCCGTGCCGGCATCCCCAAGCTGCTGGCCTTGCTTAACAAGATCACCAGCGGCCAAGGCACACTGGAGGATATTGATATAATCCTGGAGCTTTCGGAGATGATCCAGAAAGCTTCGATCTGCGGCCTGGGCCAGACCGCTCCTAACCCGGCGGTTTCGACCATCCGGCATTTCAGGGAAGAGTACGAAGCCCATATCATCGACAAGAAATGCCCGGCAGCGACGTGCCAGTCACTTTTCAAGGCGCCCTGCCAGCATACATGCCCAGTTGGTCTCGATGTGCCCGGCTATATAGCGCTGATTAAAAGTGACCAGCCGGCAGAAGCTTACAAGCTTATTATGCAGCGGTTGCCGCTCCCGATGACGGTCGGCCGCGTGTGCCCGCACCCCTGCGAAAGAAAATGCCGCAGGGGACAGGTGGATGAAGCTGTTTCCATCAGGCACCTCAAACGCTATGCTTCCGATTACGCTTGGGAGCACGGCCTCTCATACACACCTAAGGTCAAAGCAGCCAAAGCGGAGAAGGTAGCGGTTATCGGCGCCGGCCCTGCCGGCCTGGCTGCTGCCTGGGACCTCGCTATTGAAGGATATAAAGTAACGGTATTCGAAGCCCTGCCGGTAGCCGGCGGTATGCTGGCTGTAGGCATCCCCGAATACAGGTTGCCTAAAGAGATACTCAACCAGGAGATCGACAACATAAAGAAGCTGGGCATCGAGATAAAATTGAATAGCCCGGTGAGGGATGTGGATGCCCTTTTCAAAGAGGGCTTCAAGGCAGTGTTCGTGGGCATAGGCGCGCATAAGGGCGACAAAATGGGCATCCCGGGCGAGGAACTCGAGGGTGTCTACGACGCCATAGAATTCCTGCGCAATATCAACCTCGGCAAAGACACAAAAATCGGCAAGAAGGTGGCCGTGGTCGGCGGTGGCAACTCGGCCATAGACGCCGCCAGGATTGCCCTGCGCAAAGGCGCCGAAGAGGTCCACATCGTCTACCGCAGGGAAAAAGCTGATATGCCGGCCGAGGAAGAGGAAATTGCTGCAGCCGTTGAAGAAGGCATTAAGCTCCACCTGCTGACTGCCCCGGTCAAAGTTATCGCTAAGGCCGGCAAGGTGGCAGGCATCGAGTGCATCAAGATGGCCCTGGGGGATTTCGATAAGAGCGGCAGGCGCTCACCCAAACCCATAGCAGGATCCGAGTACACGATTGAAATAGATACATTGATCGAAGCCATCGGCCAGCGGCCGGATATAGCTTCGTTAAAGCTCGGCGACGTCAAGACCGGCAAAGGCGGCACGTTGGTCGCCGATAAACGCACCCTGGCCACCGACCAGAAAGGGGTATTCGCCGGTGGTGACGCCTTCAGCGGACCCTGGACCGTCATTGAAGCTATAGCATCCGGCCAGCGGGCTGCTTCGTCGATCAAGAGGTTCCTCAGCGGCAAAGACCCCGCGCCGCGGGTTGACCGCCAGGATCCCGAAACCTTCACATACCCGAACGTAGCGCCGACCGAGGCGGAAACAGCGGAAAGGGCCAGGGTCGGCATAGCCGAGATACGCCTGGCGGACAGGAAAACCTCGATGAAAGAGGTGGTGCTGGATTACGCCGCAAAAGAAGCTAAAGAAGAATGCAGCAGATGCCTGAGATGCGATAAAGGATAGGAGAAAAGGCAAATGAGTGAAATAAGATTATTGATTAACGGCAAACAAGTTACAGGCCAACAGGGCGACAGTGTCCTGGACGTGTGCATAGCCAACGGCGTGGACCTGCCGACACTGTGCCATTACAAAGGCCTTACCGATGTCGGCGCCTGCAGGCTCTGTTTGGTTGAGATCGAAAAAGAAAGGAATTTTGTCCCGGCGTGCACTCATCCTGCGCGTGACGGGCAGGTGGTAACGACCAGCAACGAGAAACTCGAGAAATACCGCCGCCTCATCCTTGAACTCCTCTTTACAGAGAGAAACCACCTCTGCGCGTATTGCGTGGCCAGCGGAGACTGTGAACTGCAGAGCCTGGCGTATAAATACCAGATGGACAACGCAAGGTACCAGTACGCCTGGCCAACCCAGGTAACCGATTCGTCCAACCCGTTCATAGTCCTGGACCATAACCGCTGCATCTTATGCGGAAGGTGCATCAGGACCTGCGACGAAATAACCGGCGCGCATGCGCTTGACTTCGGCAAACGCGGTTGGAAAACCAATGTCTGCGCCGATATCAACCAACCGCTGGGCGAATCATCCTGCATCTCCTGCGGAGGGTGTTTTCAAGCCTGCCCGACGGGCGCCATATTCTCCAAGGCCAGCGCCTACAGGGGCAAGCCCGAGGAATGCACAACTGTGGAATCCACCTGCGCCATTTGCGGCGTCGGTTGCGAGATCAAGGGCCTGGTCAAGAATAACCGGGTGGTCAGGATCGACAGCGCTGACATGACAAGGCCGCGCGGCCTCCTCTGCGAAATGGGCAGGTTCGAACCGCTTTACGATTCAGCGGACAGGGTGACCACACCACTCAAGCGCAACAGTAAAGGGCAATTAGCAGGCTGCTCCTATGAAGAAGCGTTCGCAGCCATTGCTAAAAAGTTCGACGCTTCTGACAGTGTGTCCGGATTAGCCTCAGGTAAAGCCAGCAGCGAAGCTCTCAAGGCTTTCGCTGAACTTATGGATAAAATAGGTAGCAAGCTTGTGGATACATTAGACGGCGATGACTACCGGACAATTTCACAGGGTATAGCCAAATTTGACGGCAAAGCCGGCCTGGATATAGAGGCCAGGCTGGAGGACATCCTCACTGCTGATTGTATAGTAGTGATCGGAGCTCACCCAACCAAATCCCACCCGGTCATCGGTTCATATATTATGCGCGCAGCCTCCAAAAACAAGGCACAGCTTATCGTTCTCGACCCGCTGCGCAACCCGTTCACATTCCGCGCCAGCGTCTGGTTAAAGCCGCCCGAGGGTAAAAAAGGGCTGGCCGTGAAAGCGCTGGGCAAGGCGATCATAGATCATGGCCTTCCCAAGGCTGCGGGCGATAAAAGCAAATTCTCGGCGGATTTCAAGAACGTTGATGTTAAGAAAGCCAGCCAGGACCTGGGAATCGATGTCCACGATATAACCAAGGCCGCCCAGATTTTGGCGGAGTCCAGGAATAGCATTATCATTTACGGTAGCGGCATACTTGCCTACAAGGACGCAGACCTGGTAGCAACGATACTTAACCTGGCTGCCCTGGTTGGCGACAAGCCAAGGGTTATTTCCTTGAAACGTTATGGCAATAGCCGCGGCGCCTGGGAACTCGGACTGGGTAATCCCAGGGCGCCGGTAGCCTCCGACCTGGCTAAAGGCAAGGCTAAAGGGCTTTACCTGCTGCTGGCCGATGACCTGACAGAGTCGCAGGTCCTGGCCGACAGCCTGAAAGGAGTTGAATTCACCGTAGTTCAGGCCAGTTACCTTTCTCCTGTTACAGCCAGGGCAGATATCGTTCTTCCATCCATGCTCTGGACTGAATCGAAAGGCAGCTATACAACTATTGACGGCCTGAGCAAGAAAACCGCGCCGATGGTCAAAGCACATACAGATATCAAGACAGATGCCGATACGTTGAAAGAAGTTGCCCGGTGCCTGAAAAAATAAACGCCCCTAAGGAGTGTACAAATGGCAAAGGTAAAAGTAGCTACGGTTTGGTTAGAGTCATGCGCAGGATGTCACATGTCATTCCTGGATGTTGATGAATTTATTATCGACCTGGTGAACCTGGTGGAGTTTCGCAGGAGCCCGATAACTGATATAAAGGATTTCACCCCGGTCACAGTTGGCATAGTTGAGGGCTCGGTAGGCAATGAAGAGGAAAAAGAAGTGATCGAAGCATTGCGCCACAATTGCCAGATCCTGATGGCGTTGGGGGATTGCGCCTGCTTCGGCGGTGTTTGCGCGATGCGCAACACTTTCAACAAGGAAGACGTCCTGAAGCGCGCCTACATAGATACGCCCAGCACTTACCAGGGTAAAATCCCACTTTCGCCCGGTGTACCCGCACTCCTCGATAAAGTTTATCCGGCCAATCAAATAGTTAAAGTAGATTGCTATGTGCCCGGTTGCCCGCCTGAACCTGAGGCCATAAAATACGGCCTGACCGAATTGCTGGCCGGCAGGATACCGGTAGTTCCCAGCAATATAATGCGCTTTGATTAAAGAGGTGAAATATGGCAAGTAAAACAATTGAAATTAATCCTGTTACCAGGGTCGAGGGCCATGGCAAGATTACCATCCAGCTCGACGATTCCGGCAATGCAGTTTCGGCGCGTTTTCACGACACTCAATTCCGCGGCTTTGAAAAATTCTGCGAAGGGCAGGTCTTCCAGGAAATGCCCAACCTTACACCCAGGATATGCGGCATCTGCCCGGTCAGCCACCAACTTGCTTCCGCCAAAGCCTGCGACATGATCCTCGGCAAGGAATTGACACGTCCGGCCAGGCTTCTCAGGGAGCTTCTGCATTTAAGCCAGTATATTCAGTCACACGCCCTGCACTTCTTCCACCTGGCCAGCCCAGATTTTCTGCTTGGCTTTGATTCGGATCCGGCCACCAGGAATGTGGTAGGGCTTATCGGCGCCAACCCCGCTCTCGCTACCGAGGCGGTTAAACTGCGCAGCCTGGGCCAGACTATTATCAAGAAATTGGGCGGGAAAAAGGTGCATCCCAACGCCGCGCTGCCCGGCGGGATGACCACCGCCTTGAAAGCTGAGGACAGGGATTACTTTCTCAAACAAATTGACTGGGCACTGGCTGATGCGCAGCTGGCCATTAAGATCTGGAAGGAGTACGTTGCCGCCAATACCGCTATGATTGATAGTTTTGCTAAGTTCCCCTCGGCTTATCTCGGCATGGTTGACGAGAATAACAACCTGGCATTTTACGATGGCAACCTGCGCCTGGTTGACTCCCAGGGCGTCGTCCTGGAAGACCAGTTCAACCCCGCTAATTATCTCGATATAATCGCCGAGCATGTTGAAGACTGGTCATACATGAAATTTCCCTTCTATAAGAGCCTCGGTTACCCCGGCGGCATTTACCGCGCCGGACCATTGGGCCGTTTGAATGCCTGCACAGGGATTACCACACCCCTGGCCTATGCCGAATTCAAGCTCTACAAGAAGCTGAGCCACAACGGGCTTGTGGAGGGCACCATGTATTATCACTATGCCCGCCTTATCGAGTTGATCTACTCTATCGAAAAGACCCGCGAACTC
>CAIYTC010000090.1 GCA_903929005.1 uncultured Dehalococcoidia bacterium
AAATTTACTCTTAAACAGCTATTGGCAAAGGTAAATAAAGAGAATTTGCATCATGAGACGGATACTGGCCCCGCTGCAGGTAACGAAGCATGGTAAGCGCTTCAACCTATATTCCAAAATGCGGAGACATAGTGTGGATAACCCTAAATCCTCAAGCCGGACATGAACAATCAGGACGCCGCCCTGCCCTGGTACTTTCACCTATTAGCTATAACGATAAGACAGGGTTGGCCATCCTTTGTCCCATCACCAGCATTGTCAAGGGCTACCCTTTCGAAGTACTACTTCCTGAAGGATTGCCAGTGGCGGGGGCAATCTTATCGGATCAGGTAAAAAGCCTGGAATGGCGTATTAGAAATGCAGAACTATTATGCACCTTGCCTGCCGGAATTATAGCTGAGGTGCTCTTAAAACTGAACACGTTATTATCTCACTAAACAGATGCAATAAGGTCGAAACCGAGTTGCGACTTGGACTACTGGAGTGAATCGTATCAACCTCCATCTACTAAATATATTTCCATTTTATTTTATTTCGCCGGATTTACTGCCGATTATCTTTTTAATACCACCTGCCAGCTTGGGAAGATGCTGCTCAAGCGGTTGTGGGAAAGCATCGAAAAAGAGACTGTTTGCGATCAAATACTCAAGGTTTTTCGGTAATATGTCCTCTATTCGTACGGGTATGATGGGTTTTTTATTGTTGTGGGCTATGGTGGTCTCTTTCCTAACCGTGGCTGAATTATCGGAAGAATTGGACACCACCAATAAAAACGATTTGCTGTTCCTGACAGCTTCGCCCAGCAGTTGCGGGTAATCCTGACCCGCCGTAAGGTCCTCACACCAGAAGGGACTAATACCGTTGCTCTTTAAACAGGCATAAATCCTGGCAGCAGCATCCTTATCCGGAAATGCAAAGCTGATAAATACGTCGTGGTATGTTTGCTTTGCTACCGGCTGTGTAGCGCCTGCTGCCTGAATATCGGTAACCGGGTCGCCAAGGAACTCGGCAATATTGCGCAGAACTGACGCGCTATCGCCAGCCCACGGAAAATGGATATTCCCTTCCAACGGGACGAAGCGGGCATTCGGTATCAAAGATGCCAGTTCTCTGCCCATACGAAAAGGCGTGGCCCGATCTTGCTGGCGATGAAGTACCAGTGTCGGGGCCCGGATACCGGTAAGGAGGTGCTCTATATCAGCGTTGAAGATCAGGTCCAATAGTTGAGCAGCCATCTCCTGGGTAGCACACTCACGCATGAACTCGGCATAATGGTCAGCAAGTGTCGGGCTTACGCCAGGGTAGAATATGTCGGCGAGTGCCTTTGAACTAATCCCCCAGTGAACGCGCATTAGGGAAACCAAGGCGGTATGGAGTTCTTCTGAGTACATTGCTTTTCCTCGCGCAAAAGTGTTATAGAGGATCAGGTGGCTTACACGACGGGGATGCCTGGCAATATAGGCTACAGCAATTGGACCACCAATAGAAAAGCCAAATAGCGCCAGGCGTTTAAGTTTTAGACGGTCAATAACCGTTTCCAAGTCCTTTAGTTCTGACTCCAGTGTAAAGTCAGTACGATTCCTGTCGGATAGGCCGGTACCGCGCTGGTCGTAGCGCACTAAAGTATGATGACGCGCTATCTCCTCAAAAAAGCATCGGCTTCCTGGAAATTGCCAGCTCTGTTGTACGTTACTAAGCCAATGCGCAGGCATAACAAGCGCCGGCCCCTCACCCACCGTTGCGTAGGCTATGCGAGCGCCCTCAGCGCCGATGCAAAATCCTATCTGTTGCTCCACTGCCTGTACCTCTTTCTCAACGATTCTGTTTCTGGGGCAATCTTATGTAAATGCAAACTGATTGTCAATGTATGATTTACAGAAGGGTAATTATATTACGTGGATGGTGAACCATTACCAATCTGGAACTTGATTAACCGATCCCGATAATAGCCAGTAGACAAGAAAGTTCGGGATCCGTCCAGGATGGTTACTATTTTAGCTTCAGTAAAATGGTGGGCCATAGTGGACTTGAACCGCTCTGGGTTTTGAGGCTTGCCGCTCCCCGTGCCGCTCCCACCGTGCGGTACAGGCTGTGAGTTTCCTTTGGTCAGCTATGTAGGGACGTCTTGTCAGACCACTTCAAGCCACATCAGGGGCTCAGGCTCCGAATACCGATGCTCTCGACCGTTTGCTTAAAGCCATTTGTCCCTATGGTAACAGCATGTTTTTTGCTACCATTCTGCTACCGCATCATTATTAACCGGCCGCCATCACAAAAATAATTGCTCGTAAATCTCCATCGCCCGCCATCCTATTTTAACATACTGTTGTCACACAAATAACGTATAGTAGTTCAGTACTCGCTGCCGGCGGGCCCACCATCCCGGGCAGCGCCCCCCTGACAGGTCTTCCCTCCGCCAACCCCTTCCCCTCTTTCCTCCAAATTCTCCCTCCCGCCTGTTAACGCCAGCGCCTTATCCGTCCATCGCCAACCAGGCAATTTCATTCTGTACCGGCCGCTCCGCAAGACGGCATAAATGACTCTCTACCGATCCACTTGCACCGGACAATTCAACCAAGTAATAAATAAGGAGGTACCTGCCATGAAAGGGACAAACGGCAAAGTTCCAGCCAATCGCGCCAGGGCGTTAAAACCTTGCCCTCTTACTGCCGCGGCTCACTACAACCGCGGGCTTGCCCACGGCCTCAAAGGTCAATATGCCAAAGCCATCGCCGCTTTCACCCGGGCCATCAAGCTGGACCCCAAAGATGCTGCCGCTTACTCCAACCGTGGCGCTGCCTATCAGCTTATAGGTGAATACGCCAAAGCCATTGCCGATTTCACCACGGCGCTAAAGCTGGGCCCCGGGCTTGCCGCTCTTTACATCCAACGTGGCGC
>CAIYTC010000091.1 GCA_903929005.1 uncultured Dehalococcoidia bacterium
CTGAAGGAGCAACAAAACCTGGTTGTCTCCAGTGTCGATAACGCTCCCCCGTGCTCTTCCGGTGAAACACGGATTGCAGTATACGATATTAGCTTCGAGAAGCAGCATGCATTCAATAGCAATTTAGCATTCAAGTTCAAGTATGATCCTGCCTTGATTAAGGGAGACAGGCCGCCGGAGATGTCATTGGGAGTTGCTTGTTTTGATAATATAACACAGCGCTGGCTGCCTGTTGCCTCAAAAGTAGATTCAACTGCCGGCACAATAACGGCGCTGACTCGGCACAATGGCCTGTGGATGCTGCTTAAATATGATGAGTATCGAAATGTGCTGATAACCGAACATTGTGCCGTTATTTATTATCCTGCTCACTTCTGGGCACCCAAAGCGGCCAGGTATCTGGAGTTAAAAGCCCAGTATGACATCATTAAGGCGATAGAGAATTGGGGACTAAAGGACGCATTCACCTATGTATGGCCCATTGAAACGGTTAAAGAATATAGGTTGCTGGATTCCGACCCCGAAATTATGGAGCGCCGAAGTCTGATCGAATACGCGGGCAAGATTCCTGCTGACGACAGACATTATTATACGGATAACCCGGATGTGCCAAAATATATTGTGGACATGGGCTATTTTGCGGACCATGCGTGGAATGTATACCGGGCCAATTTCAACACAGAGCCCTGGCAGAAGAGTATTACATTGGCAACCTACGAAAATTTAAATAAAGATTCCGTTCTCAGCGGAGGCATAATCCAACCGCCATATTATTCCACTGACGTTTTGGTGTTTCTAATCTACGTCCACGAAGGGTATGTATCACCCCAATACAGCCCATTGACCGGGGACATTGGCATTGGATATACGCAGGCCTTAACCGGTGACCTCCCGGAAATGATAAGCCATGAGATGTTTCACGCTATGCAGCACAGGAACTATTCCATGTTTGCCAGGGCATTTATGGCGCCTTTTACCTTGGGCGAATCGCGGTCAGAATGGTGGCTGGACAGCACGGCGGAGTACGCCGCATTCAAATTAGCTACCCATAATACGGTGCCGACCAACAAGCGGATAACCAGCGGTTACCTGGCTCAGGATTTCTATTCGTGGGCGCCATTTGGCAGCGAGACAAATACCGACGTGCGGTATGAGGTGTTCGGGGATACGCTCCACCGCTATAAGGATGCCTTTTTCTACGACTTCCTCGCCAATGAGCATGGGTTGGAGTTTATCCCCCTCTATATATACACCGCCGGGTTTTCATCGCCCTCGGAAGGACTGGATCTCTATCTCAAGTCGCAGCTATTCTCTCGCAAGTCCCTGGACGAACCTTCATTGAATGAGTATTACAATCGATTTGCAGAATACCTCGTGATGGATGAGAACAGCCCGATGGATGAGATGACTCCCACCGCGCTGTCTCTTTCCGAAAATAGCGGGGGTTTTGCATTCCGCCATCCAGATGGGCTGACTTGCGGGGTGCTGGGCTTAAGGCCGGAAATTGGCAACAGAGGCGGTCGCACTTTCATGGTGAGCATCGCCGCGCCGGACATATATTACAGCCGCATTGATTTATTTGTTCTCAAAGACGGCAAACGCCAGCCGACTTTTAATTTTAAACCGGCGCTTACATGGCGGGACGATGCGCCGGCAGGCGGCGGCGATTTGGGCCATCCCCTGAAGCTGGGTGAAATCAAGATCGGCGCCGGCGATGACCTGTATATTTTTTCAACTTGCGATTC
>CAIYTC010000092.1 GCA_903929005.1 uncultured Dehalococcoidia bacterium
CCCACCTTTTCCGCCAGTGGGTCCTGCTGGGCCGGTTGCGCCGCTGGCCCCGTTCGAGCCATTCTGACCATTGCATCCTTCATCTCCGCTTCCTCCACATCCGCCCGCTCCTCCAGAACCTCCGCTGCCGCCCTGCCCACCGACCCCGCCTGTAGCTCCGAGTGCGCTTGCTACGTTAGTTGCCAGGTTTATATTGTTGGCTGCCAGCCATACTGTTCCCCCACTGCCGCCGCCACAACCGTTCCCGCCACCTCCACCTCCACCTCCATTGCCACCACCGCCACCGCCACCAGCCCCAAAACTCTGCCAATTCCCATTAACATCTTGCCCGCAAAAATTTTCTCCACAGCCACCCGCGCCCCCGTTCCCGCCGGTTCCTCCATTGTCTGCGGCAGGGGTGGTCTGGCCCTGTGCCTGAATTAAGCTCCCCTGGTTTGCCACTATTTTATTGGCGTGTACGGCTATTATTCCTGCTCCCAGGCCGCCTGATCCCCCTGCGCCCGGGCTACCCCCTGAATTCCCGCTCTTTCCGTTCTGCCCTCCTATGGTTAATACGCAGGCGTTAAGGCCGCCACCACCTCCGCCACCTCCACCATATCCCTGCCTGCCGCTGGAGCCGCCCCCTCCGCCGCTGCCGGCCTGCATCAGACTTAAGCTGGCGGTGCTATCGTTGGTACCGCCGTGGTCAGAGGCCCCTCCGCCAGGACCTCCGCCCGCCGTTCCCTGCTGCCCGGAAGCTCCTCCATACCCCTGGTAGCCACCGTCGCCGCCTCCCCAGCCATGCATAATGCAAAATCCCGGATTACCGCCCTTGCCACCGCCGCCGTTCACGGCTCCATCGTAACCATTTCCTGTGTTTTTATCGCCCTTCGCCCCGCCCTGGCCACCGCTGCCACCACCCTGGGTGCCTCCCGAGCCACCCTGAAAACCGCATCCCGAGGCGTCGATTACGCCCCCCGTGTTGATTGTAACCGTGCCTGTAGCCCGGAAGAATATGACTCCGCCCGTCTGGCTATCCATTATCCAGGGATGGCAGGTTATCTCGCCTCCGTAATTTACCGTGACATCCTTAAAATGTGGCACCTTTATAACCTGCGCCTTGCTGTTGGCATCCGTGTAATACGCGTTCTTGAGCTGCCTGGTGAAGTTCAGCAACGTCGGCTCGACGCCGTGAGGCGAGATATTATCAGTCTCCCATGTTCCGGCGCCCGTGCCCGTCATCTGGATGATGAGCACCTCCTGGCCATCTTCAAACCCCGTGTTCGAGTTAACAGAGATGTACGAACTGCCTATATAGGACGTCATGCTCACACCGGTTCTGATTTCGTCAACGAAATAAATTGGGCCCTCTTCGTCGTCGGCCTCGCCCACTGTCAGGGAGCCGTCTTTGCCATCGCCGTTATCAAGGTTTGTGGCCAGCAGTATATTGTTCGGGCTGGTAATATTATCAACATTGATGAGCAGACCGGCACTAAAGGCGGCCTGTGTGTTCCACGTCTGCTGTGGCCAGGCATACACCTCCGCCGCCGGCGTTAAGGGCGACACAAGTACTGCCAGAATTGTAGCGATAGGTATGGCCCTTTTAAGTAGCCCCACGTTCATCTCCAGAAAAAATAAAAATCCTACGCCGCACGGGATAAATCCAGACAAGAGTTACACATATAGTATATCTAATTTAATATACGTTCAATCAAAGGCTACAGGCAAAATAGTCGAAATGCAAATGGATAAACGATTCAAATGACACAAACAACCAGGAGTTAAATTAACCAGTTGAGGTTGATTTTGAAGCCAGTTTCTGTTAGATTATTTAACTGATTTGGCCATACTCTTATATTTTGCATATAAGTCCACCATGAATTACTATCCACCGGCCCGCAGCCTGATATTTTCGGAGGTTATTTTATCATGGCAAAATTGAATCTCACCATCGACGGAAAATCCATCAGCGCTGATAGCGAAAATTCAGTACTTGAAGCAGCCAATAAGGCCGGATTTTATATCCCCACCCTCTGCTACCATCCTGACCTCAAGCCCGCATGCACATCCGGCACCTGCTCAGACGGGTGCGGCCTCTGTGTTATCGAGATAGAGGGTCAATCCGATTTCGTCCAGGCCTGCAATACCAAAATTTCGGAAAACATGACCGTCCATACGGATACCGACGCCATCAGGCAGAAACAGAGGCAGGTGATAGAGAAGATACTGGCCCAGCACCCCAATGCCTGCCTTACCTGCTGGCGCAGGGAGCGCTGCAAACCGTTTGATGTTTGCCTGCGTAATGTGGAAGTGACCGAGAGGTGCGTTACCTGCCCCGAAAACGGGCATTGCGAACTTCAGCAGGTGGCCGATTTCCTGGATATCGGCAACGAAAACCTGCCTTATCAATACCGGAATTTGCCCATACAACGGGATAATCCCTATTTCGACCTCGATTACAACCTGTGCATAGCCTGCGGCCGCTGCGTGCGCGCCTGCCGCGACCTGCGGGGCATCAAGGCCCTCGATTTCAAAGAAATCAACGGCTTCAAGGTGGCCGGGCCTGTCAAGGCAACCTACCAGGAATCGGGCTGCAAATATTGCTTCACCTGCGCCGAGGTTTGCCCGGTAGGCGCCATCGTTGATAAGCAGGCGCGCTACCGCGCCATCTCCGAATGGCAGGGATACGTAGTACCCTGCAGTTATGCCTGCCCGGCGCACATCGATATACCCAGGTATATTAATTACATAGCCCGCGGCAAGTACCCGCAGGCGCTGGCCGTGGTCAGGGAGAAGGTGCCGTTCCCGGGTTCGCTGGGCCGTGTTTGCATCCATCCCTGTGAACAGGCCTGCCGCCGCGGCAAATTGAACGACCCGCTGTGCATCAAATTCCTCAAACGCTACGCGTCTGACCATGATAATGAACTCTGGAAAAAAGGCAACCGGGTATTGCCGCCCACCGGCAAGAAAGTGGCTGTGGTAGGCTCCGGGCCGGCCGGACTTACAGCAGCCTTCTATTTAGCCAAACTCGGCCATGCGGTTACCGTCTTTGAAGCCCTGCCGCAGGCGGGCGGGATGATGCGCGTGGGCATACCGGCCTACAGGCTGCCACGGGAGATACTCGACGCTGAGATCGATGAAATAAGGAAAGTGGGCGTGGAGATAAAGGTAAACCAGCGGATTGAATCAATCGATAACCTGCTGGAGCAGGGTTTTAACGCCGTCTTCATCGGCATCGGCGACCATAAGGGTTCCAAGATGGGCGCCGAAGGTGAGGACCTGCCCGGTGTGCTGGACGGAGTGGATTTCCTGCGCACTGTAGCACTGGGACAGGATTTCAAGATCGGCAAAAAGGTGGCGATAATCGGTGGAGGCAACTCCGCCATCGACTGCGCGCGCGTGGCCATCCGCGTAGGCTCCGGCGACGTGACCATTGTCTACCGGCGCACCAGAGCCGAGATGCCTGCCGCGCCCGAAGAAATTGAAGCGGCCATCCATGAAGGCATAAAGGTTGTCTTCCTGGCCGCGCCCAATAAAATCACGCCGAAGGACGGCAGGCTTGCGCTTGAATGTATAAAAATGAGATTGGGTGATCCGGACGCCAGCGGGCGCCGAAGTCCCGTCAGGATACCCGGCAGCGAGTATATCACCGAATACGATAACGTGATCGCCGGGATCGGCCAGGCCTCGGACATTCCCGCCAAATTCGACGTGGCGGTAAACCGGGGCAATATCAAGGTCAATGACAGTACCTTAGAAACCAACCGCAAAGGCGTCTTCGCGGGCGGCGATATAGCCACGGGCCCTGCTTCCGTGATCGGCGCCATTGCCCAGGGTAGAACGGCCGCATCGTCCATAGACAAGTTCCTGGGCGGCAAAGGACAAATCGAAGAAGCGCTGGCCCCCATCGAGGAAATGGAACCATGGTTCAGCGAGGATGCCGGTTTCTCGGGCAAACGTCAGCCCGTGATGCCGGAACTTGAGAACAGCCAGCGGCTGAATAATTTCGCTGAGGTTGAATTCGGGTACAATGAGCAGACGGCTATCGACGAAGCGAAGAGATGCTACAAGTGCCATTACCGGTTAAAGCTCTCACATCCCTTACTGCCGCCGGTAAAAGTTAAATCTGCTTGATGAGGAGGTTTGCGTGATCAAAATAGTTACCAGGGAGAAACTTACTCCTTTAATCGACTGCTTTAAGGTTGAAGCGCCGGCCATATCGAGGAAGGCTAAGGCCGGGCAATTTGTCATTATACGCGTGGACGAGGTTGGGGAACGTATCCCTCTAACATTGGCCGACTGGGACGCTAAAGACGGCACCATTACCCTGGTGGCCATGCAGGTAGGCACATCCACTAAGAAACTGGGCGCACTCAAGGCGGG
>CAIYTC010000093.1 GCA_903929005.1 uncultured Dehalococcoidia bacterium
ATGGTCAGGTCCAGGACGGCCGCGCCGAAAGGATGGCCTGCTTCCATGGCTGCTTTATACAGCTTAATGGCCGCCGCGCCGTCTGCGGCAAACTCGATATCCTGATAGCCGATGTGATTGAGCATGCGGCCGGCTACCTCCCTTACCCCCTGCTGGTCATCCATCACCAGTATCCTGGTATCCATGACCAGGATACTGACCTGGCCCGCGGCTGGGATGGCCTCTTTTTTATCCTGCCTGGGGGCGGACGTTTGCCTGGAAGCGGGCAGATAGAGGTAAAAGGTCGATCCCGAGCCTGCCTCCGATTTGACGCTGAGATGGCCGTCGTGTTGGCGCGCTATGCAGAAGGAGGTGGCCAGTCCCAGCCCGCTGCCCTTCTGCCTGGTGGTGAAAAATGGATCGAATATCCTGTCCAGGTGCTCAGCAGATATGCCGCTGCCGTGGTCGGTTACGGCGACCCTGATGTAGTTCCCTTCCTTGACGGGCAGCACCCCGCCCAGGCTCTGCGTTTCGCTGAGGGCTATATTTTCGGCCCTGAGCTCTATGGTACCTCCGCCGGGCATGGCCTGCTGGGCGTTGGTGACCAGGTTATGTATGACCTGGCTTATCTGCCCCTGGTCTATCCCGGCCTGCCAAAGGTCGGCGGGTATGGAGAAATCACATTTTACCCTGGAGTCGCGCAGGGCAAAAATGGTTGTATCCTTCAGCAATTCCGTTAAGGAGGCCGTTTTCTTGACCGGCGCCCCGTCTTTGGCGAAGATCAGCAGTTGCCGGGTGAGGTCCTTGGCCCGCAGCGCTGCCTTTTCCGCCCGCTCCAGGCTGTTCAGGATTTCACTGCCGGGCGCCGCTTCCAGGCTGGCTATGCTGATATTGCCCAGGACGGAGGTGAGGATGTTATTGAAATCGTGTGCGATGCCGCCGGCCAGCATGCCGACGGATTCCAGCTTTTCCACCCGCTGCCGTTCCACTTCCAGGCGCCTGCGGTCGGTGATATCGGTCAGGAAATTCAGGGTTGCCGGCCTGCCCTCCCAGTTAATAAGCGCCTCGCTAAGTTCCACCCACTTGATATCCCCCGGCTTGCAGACAATGCGAAAAGTATAGATACTTGGAACGTCCATACCCTTTAACCGCTGAAGATGGCGTACCATCTGGCGGTCATCGGGATGAACAAACTCTATAAAAGGCCTGGAGGTGAGCTCATCCTGCGAATAGCCGCTGAGCACTGCAGTCATGCCGTTGGCGAATTTGAGCATACCGTCCACAGCTATAAAGATGGCCTCCTGGGCGTTTTCCACGAGACGGCGGTACTTTTCCTCGCTCTCCCGCAGCGCCACTTCGATGCGCTTCCGGTCGGTGACGTCGCGAACTATGCCTTCGTAGGCAATGAGCCCACCGTTGGCACCGTATACGGGCACGTCGATCTCCTCCGCCCAAATTACATGACCGTCCTTATGTATCCAGCGCAGGGTAAGCGGTGTCCTCAATGAGCGCAGGCTGCGGAAGTGCTGTTCATGTTGATTCTGGTCTTCGGGATGTACAATCTTCCGTGCCAGCAACGGGTCGGCATACCATTCTTCGGGGGTGTACCCCAAGATTTTAGCCGACGCAGGGCTAACGTATTCAAAGCCCGGGAGCGGCTTCAGGCGGTACCTGTAGATAACATCGGGCGCGTTTTCGGAAAGCCTGCGGAAGCGCTCTTCACTCTCCCGCAGCGCTTCCTCCGCCCGCTTGCGCCCGGTGATATCTGTTTGAACGGACACCGAGTGGAGCAACTTTCCTTCGATGTCTCTCACGGCGTGAACATTCAAAATAACTATGCGTTCTTCCCCGGTTTGGGTGATGATCGAGAGTTCTTCGTTGCGCAATTCCCCGATCTCTTTCCAGCGCAAGAACAACTGCCGGGCCCGGTCCCGGCTGGCCGGGGAATACACCGTTGTTAAAAGGGGTTTGCCGATGATTTCATCTTTTGACGCATAACCCAAAACGCGCAACGCGCTGGAGTTTATATCAAGAATTGTGCCGTCGGGTGAAATCTGGTAGCAATAGTTGATTTCTTGTTCAAAGAACTCACGAAAGCGCTGTTCACTGACGCGCAACGCTTCCTCCGCCAGCTTGCGCCCGCCTGCGCCCGCAATTGACCCAACAATTTCCTTTTTAGCCGGCTGCGTCTTTTTGACCATTCAGAGTGTTCCCCTTCGCTAAGTATATCACTTGCCCCGTCCTGCGTTACTTCAGGTGCGCCCGCTCCGAAGAAAATACCAAATTCCAATACTCAAATTCCAAACAAATTCCAATTATTAATAATCAAGCGTTTTCTATATTTTTATATTGTTTGGTATTTGGAATTTGGAGCTTGGTTTTTGGCCGGCCGTAGGGGCGTTCCTTCAGGCGCGCCCGCTCTTGGTGCGCCCGTAAGAGCCGGCACTACCCTATAACATCCTGCACGGCTTGGCCAAGCTCCTCGATGGTATAGGGCTTGGCCACCATGCCGCTGAACCCGTATTCTTTGTACTTAGCGATAACCGGGTCATCGGTATACCCGCTGGAAACGATGGCCTTAACAGAGGGATCTATCCTGAGCAGTTCCCTGACGGTCATTATGCCACCCATGCCCCCGGCTATGGTCAGGTCCAGGATAGCCAGGCTAAAAGCATGGCCGGATTCCAGGGCTGCTTTATATAGCTTAATGGCCTTGGCGCCGTCAGCGGCAAACTCGATATCCTGATAGCCGATACGCTTGAGCATGCGGCCGGCTACCTCCCTGACCGACTGCTGGTCATCCATGACCAGGATCCTGGCCTGGCCGGCAGGTTTGATGGCCTTTTTCTCAGCCTGCTCCGGGGCAACTGTTTGCGTGGAAGCGGGCAGGTAGAGGTAAAAGGTTGAGCCGGCGCCTACCTCCGATTCAACGCTGATATGGCCCCCGTGATTGCGCGCTATGGAGAAGGAGGTGGCCAGTCCCAGGCCGCTGCCCTTCTGCTTGGTGCTGAAAAATGGATCGAAGATCTTTTCCAGGTGCTCCGCCAGTATGCCGCCGCCGTGGTCGGTTACGGTGATCCTGATGTAATTCCCTGCCTGGATAGGCAGCCCCTTGCCCAGGCTCTGCGTCTTGCTGAGGGCTATATTTTCAGCACTTATTTCTATGCTCCCACCTGCCGGCATGGCCTGCTGGGCGTTGATGACCAGGTTATGTATGACCTGGCTGACCTGCCCGGCATCTACCTCGGCATGCCACAGGTCAGCGGGCAGGGAGAATTGACATTTTACCTTGGAGCCGCGCAGGGAAAAGCGGGCGGTATCCTTGAGCAATCCCGCTAAAGAAGTTAGTTTCGTAACCGGCGCCCCGCCTTTGGCGAAGGTCAGCAGTTGCACGGTCAGGTCCTTGGCCCGCAGCGAGGCCTTTTCCGCCTGTTCCAGGCTGTCAAGGAGTTCACTGCCGGGGGCTGCCTCCATACTGGCCAGGCTGATATTGCCCAGGATGGCGGTGAGGATGTTATTGAAATCGTGGGCGATGCCGCCGGCCAGGACGCCGATGGATTCCAGCTTGTCCACCCGCTGCCGCTCCTCTTCCAGGCGCTTGCGGTCGGTAATGTCGGTCAGGAAATTCAGGGTAGCCGGCCTGCCCTCCCAGGTAATAGGCGTCGCGCTAACCTCCGCCCACTTGATATCCCCCGGCTTGCAGACAATGCGAAAAGGATAGATGTTTGGAACGCCCAGGCCCTCTAACCGCTGACTATAGCGATCGGCCACCATCTGGCGGTCAGCGGGATGAATAAATTCGATAAAAGGCCTGGGGAAAAGCTCTTCCCGCGAATAGCCGGTAAGTGCTTCAATCCTGCTGTTGGTGAATTTGAGCATACCATCCAATAAAATGACGATGGTCTCCTGGGCGTTCTCTACGACCATGCGGTACTTCTCCTCGCTCTCCCGTAGGGCCTCCTCCGCCTGCTTGTGAGTTGTGATGTCCTCGATCACCCCGTCGTATGATACGAGCTTGCACTGGGGATCAAACTGCAGGATAGGCGTATCTCTTACCCAGCGTATCTGCCCGTCTTTGCGCACAATCCGGTGTTCGATGGGTGGGATGTTCTCTCCTGCCAGGATTCTCTGAACGCGCTCGCTGACCAGGTCGCGCTCCTCCGCCACTACCATGCTTATCCAGAGATTGGGATTGTCCGCAAACTCCTCTTTACCGTATCCCGTCACAGCCGCGCACGCCTGGCCATGCATTGTCTCCACGGCCTGCCCGTCCTGCAAGCGCACCGTATAGAGATAGTCGGTCAACCCCTCGGTGATCCGCTGGTAGCGTTCCTCGCTCTCCTTCAGCGCCTCCTCCGCCTGCTTGCGCAGGGTGATATCGTTTATGGTAGCCAGGCACACGGGCTTCCCGCTTTTGCCATCCTGCGCCAGGGCTGCTTCCAGCCGCACCCAGAGCAGGGCGCCATCCCCGCGCACCATCCTTATCTCGCACACCTGCGGCGCCCGGGTCTCGAAAAGCTCCTTCCGGTGCAGGTAATAGACGTCCTGGTCTTCTTTAAAAACGAAGTGGGTGAACCGCTGCGCGCGCAAATCAAGCGGTACCATTTTCAACAGGTTAGCGCCGGTCAGATTGGCCTCCAGGATTAAGCCCTTTTCGCTGATGCTGAAATAGCCCACCGGCGCCACGTCGTACAGTTCAAAATACTTTGCCTGCGCCTCTTCCAGCCTCTCCTGCGCCTGGCGCAGTTGCTCGTTCTGCATCTCCATCTCGATTTGATGGACCCGCAGTTCATGCAGCAGCTTCTGCACAGCCGCGGGCGCTAACCTTTCCAGGTTTTCAGGTATATCAGGGGCTTTTTTACGGGCAATTTTCTCCGCTTGCCTGCGCAGGGCGGCGGCCTTATTTTGAGCATTTTTATTTTCAGTCACAATTTTGCTCCCCGAAGGTGATTTGGCCTCCAGCCTATCTTCCTCTCCGTGGTGGAAATGGCATACACTCTCCCTGTCTCATCTACCAGCGCGCTGGCGGTCAGCCACACGTCTATGACGCCGCCGTCCTTAGTGAGGCGCCGCGTTTTATGCGGCTCAATTGTATTGCCCAGGGCAATCTTTTTCAACATGGCTAACTCTTTTTCTGCCTCTCCCTCAGGGATCCTGTTACGCACGTTCATATCCAGCGCCTCTGACTCGCTCCAGCCGTACATTCTTACGGCGCCCGTGTTCCAGGCCTGCGTTAGGCCCCACAAATCCTGCACCGTGATGGCGTCGTTGGAATCGCGGACCACGACAGCCATGCAGCGTAATGAATTGCTCTCTCTTAACAACACCGCTTCCGCCTTTTTGCGCGCAGTGATATCGAATGCTACGCCACTGACTCCAACGGGTTGTTGTCCTGCGCCATATAAAGGCGCCAGGCGCGTCTGGAAGAAAGCGCCCTGGTGCTCATATTCATAGCTAACCTTTTCTCCGCCCATAGCACGCATGTGCGCAGCGATGGCAGTATGCTCCGGGTCATTTGTCCCAAAATAATCAAAGAGGCTCATGCCTACGACCTTATCGGGTTGCAGTCCAAGCGCCGCCAGCCCGCCACCCTGGGATAACGTGAAGACTAAAGACCTGTCGATAGCCCAGGTGATGGCCGGCAGTTGATCCATCACGAACCGGTATCTCTCCCGGCTCTCCCCCAGTTCTTCTTCCGCCAGCTTCCGGTCGGTGATATCGCTCATGGTTACAAGGCACACGGGCTTCCCGCTCTTATTATCCTGCGCCAGGGTCGCCTGCAACCGCGCCCAGAAGAGGGCGCCATCCCGCACCATCCTCATCTCGCTCACCTGCGGCGCCCGGGCTTTGAGAAGCTGCTTCTGGTGCAGGTAATAGACGTCCTGGTCACCTTTAAAAATGAAGCTGGAAAACTGGCGTGCGCGCAGGTCGCGCGGCGCCGCTCCCAACAGGTTGGCGCCGGTGAGATTGGCCTCCAGGATAATCCCCTTTTCGCTGATGCTGAAATAGCCCACCGGCGCCAGGTCATACAGTTCAAAATACTGTGCCCGCGACTCTTCCAGTTTCTCCTGCGCCGTGCGCAGTTCCTCGTTCTGCATCTCCAGCTCGATTTGATGTAGGCGCAGTTCATGCAGCAGCTTGCGCACCGCCTCGGGCGACAGCGGTTCCAGGGCTTCGGGTATATCCGGGGCTTCTTCACTGGCAATTTTCTCCGAATCGGCCCTCAGTTTCCGGCGGCCGCCGTCCTTATCATTCTCTTTGCTTCTACCTGCCATCAGACTGTCTCCTTTAGGTGCGCTCTATTTGCGGGGGGATGGATTGCCACGGCCGCTGCGGCGGCTTCGCAATGACGAGGGTAAAAAGGGCGGCCTCGCAATGACGAGGTAAGCGATGGGCTCCTCGCAATGACAGTGTAAAAAAAGGGTTCGCAATGACGAGGGAAAGGGGGCCCGGCCATCAGGCTACCGCCCTCTCCGTCGTGGAAATTGCATACATTTTGCCTGCCTCATCTAACAGCGCGCTGGCGGTCAGCCACACTTTCACAGAATTGCCGTCCTTGGCCAGCCGCAGTGTTTGAAACGTCTCAATTTTCTCACCCAGGGCAATTTTTTTCAGCATGGCCATCTCGCCTTTTACCTTCCCCTCAGGGACCCGCTTACGCATGTTCATGGCCAGCGCCTCGGACTCGCTCCAGCCGTACATCCTGACTGCGCCCGGGTTCCAGGCCAGCATGTGTCCACGCAAATCCTGTACCGCGATGGCATCGTTGGAATCGCGCACTACCACGGCTATGCGGCGTAATGAATTCGACTCATCGATCGCCTTATCCGCCAGCAGACGGTGTTTTGCCTCGCTCTGCGCCAATTCCTCCTCCGCCTTTTTGCGCCTGGTAATATCGACGAAGGTGACTACGGCGCCCTCGATAGTGTTTTCCAGCGTGCGAAAGGGCATGATACGCAGCAGGTACCACGAATTCTCTTTTGAATGTACCTCTAATTCAAAGGGAACCAGGCTGTTCAGGACGGCCTGTATATCCTCTGCCAGGCGATCATAGCCTTCCAAATTCATGACAACGTGAGTTATGGGCCGTCCGATATCGCTCTGCCTGATGTGGACCACCCGGTCGGCAGCCGGGGTGAAGAAGGTGAGACACATTTGAGTGTCCACAAAAATTGTGCCTATATTGGTGCCGGTCAGCAGGTTCTCCATATTGTTGTTGGACTGGCACAGTTGGTCCAGCTTCATTTGAAGCTCAGCATTGACCGTTAACAGCTCCTCGTTTATCGACTGCAGCTCCTCCCGGGAGGTCTCAAGTTCCTCGTTGGTTGCCCCCAGTTCCTCGTTGGCGGATTGCAACTCCTCGTTGGTGGATTTCAGCTCTTCGTTGGAGGTGTCCAGTTCCTCAAAGGTGCTCTGCAGATATTCCTCCTTGTCCTGCAACTCCTGCTCAAGCGCCTTTATTCTCTCCTGCCCGGCCGGGGAGGAAACGGCCGCTTCTTCAGCCCCCGCTACACCTTTGCCTTTGTGCGGTGCTTCCTCGAAGATGACCAGCAGCAATCCCTGCGAAAAGGCAGGGTCTTCTTCAAAGGGACGGACACTAAGGTTGACTGCGATGGTTTCACCATTGGACTTCACCCGCAGGCCCTGATAGTTCACCGGCTCTTGCTTGGCCGCAACCCTGCGGATGGCATTGGTTAGTTCCCTCCTCAATCCCTCGCGAGCCATGCGCATAATGTTTACGCTGGCCTCCCCTGCGGCAGGTTCGAGGTATTTGCCGGTGCTGCCGTGAATGAAGAGAATCTCACCGCGCTCGTTGATGACCACGCTGGCCGGTGCGTACTGCTGCAGCAAGGCCCGCTCGACCGACTCACGGATACCGGTTCTGCTTTCATAGGGGACGGTCAGACGCGGCGGCCTGGCCTCCACCGGCAAGAGCGGTGTAAGGCCTCTAAGCACCGGCGGCAGGTGTGCCGTTCCTTTGTGCTGATACAGCTTCCATTTGCGGTCCACCGTCTGAAAGGCATCGGTAAGCTCGCCGATGGACTCGGCGCTGCCCAGGAAGAGAAAACCATCCTGCTGCAAGGCGTACTGGAAGGTGGCCAGCACCTTCTTCTGCAGTTCTGCGCCCATATAGATCAGCAGGTTGCGGCAACTGACCAGTCCCAGCCTGGAAAAGGGCGGGTCCAGGGTCACATCCTGCTCAGAAAAAATCAACATGTCGCGGATGAGCCGCTGGACGTGGTAGGCGCTGCCATCCTCGCTCAAAGTAAAAAAGCGCGCCAGCCGTTCGGGGGAGACATCGGCGGCTATGCTGGCCGGGTAGATGCCGGCGCGCGCGGTACTGATAGCCTGGCTATCGATATCGGTGGCGAAAATCTGAAACAGGGAGGTATGGCTGCGCGTTTCCATGCACTCATGCAGCAGGATGGCTATGGAATAGGCTTCCTCGCCGGTAGAACAGCCGGGCACCCAGGCCCTGACCGGCCCGGCGCTGGTGATTTTGTCAAAGAGGCGCGGCACCGCCAGCTCCTGGAGGACTTTGAAAGCGTCGTGGTCACGGAAGAAACTGGTAACGCCGATTAACAGGTCCCTGAAGAGTGCCTCAACCTCCGTCGGGCTTTGCTGCAGGTGGCGCAGGTAATCTTCCAGCCGCTCAACCTGGTTGACAGCCATGCGCCGTTCGATACGGCGCATGATGGTATTCTGCTTGTAAAAGGAGAAATCGTGCCCGGTCTTAGCGCGCAGCAGTATGTACACTTTTTTCAACAGGTCGGGAGACTGGGGGGTTGCCGGGGAGATCTGCCTTGGGTTACGGCTGAAAAGGTGTTTGGCGTAGGCGATCAACTGGGCCGGCATCTCGCCCGGCGGCAGCACATAGTCCACCAGGCCGGTGGAGATGGCGCTGCGCGGCATGCCGTCGTATCCGGTTGACTCGGGTGTCTGCGCCATGGCCATGCCGCCCTCGCCCTTGATGGCCCGCAACCCCAGTGTGCCGTCAGTGCCTGTTCCCGAGAGCACGATGCAGATGGCCCGCTCGTGCTGGTCCTGCGCCAGTGAGCGGAAGAAATAGTCAATGGGCAGCCGCAGACCGCGGGGCGCGAGCGGCTCAGTCAAATACAGCTCGCCGTGCAGGAAAGCCATGTTCCGGTTGGGTGGGATGATATAGGTGCAGTTGGGCAGAACCTTCATCCCGTCCTCGGCCTCGTAGACCTTCATCCGGGTGTAACGGCTAACCAGGCTGCTGAGGATGCTCTTGTGATCGGGAGCCAGGTGCTGCACCAGGACGAAGGCCATTCCGCACTTGGTATCAGCTGGCATGTTGGCGAAGAACGCTTCGAATGCC
>CAIYTC010000094.1 GCA_903929005.1 uncultured Dehalococcoidia bacterium
CGGTCTACCAAACCCCTCTTTTCCCCCTGATTTTTCAGGTATTCAGGGATCTGATCAAATCTTGACTCAGTGCGACACATGAAGAAGAAATAATATCCTCAGACTCGATACCTCTGATATGACGCACCACCATCTGGACGCCGACACTTGCAGTATCTCCAAACAATTTATTAAAGGCCTCTATAGCTTCTGTTGCAACAGCAGAAGACAACTCTTCAATCAGTAAATGATTTAAGCCTTTTGTGAGGTCAGGCGTTTGAACTGCGCGTAAGAGCCGAAAAATATCAAATGCGTCTTTATCGTCTTGTCGTCGCTGAGTCCCTTGAGCACGCTCGGAAACTTTGAGTACTTTAGATACGAGTAAAGCAGCCGGACCAGCCACCTCAATTACATGTGTACGGCGGTCATTTTCATCCAGGCTGTTAATTTGTACGGGCGAGTGGTCGACCAATGCCCCTTCGAGTCCTCGTACTTTCATTGCGGTTCTATTACCTTGCAAACCAAGGCGCGCTCCCCGTCGTCCTCCACCACCTAAAGCAGCGGGTATAAGCAGATCAACCTGTGCTCCATCGATAGTTCTCTTATATGATCCGGGCTGATCAGTTAAACTAAACCCTGCTTTTTTCATTACATCGATCAACTTGGGATTGTCTGCTAATTCAATTGGATTTATTGCCAGGTCGGCATCATACGTGAAAGGTGATACAGCAAATTCCGCTTCACCTGTGTGAATATAGATCGCTTGCGCTCCTACCAGGACAATTGATTTTAAATGTGGACCAAACACGTCCAGGACATCCAGCAATGCCTTTCTGGCTGTTAAGTAGGCCGGATCAATGGGATACGCCATTTCTCTTCATTCTCCTTCATCCAGGCAATTAACGCTTCGCCTTCCGCGGGGTTACGACCCACCCCGGTTAGAAGGTCAGCTGCAACCTGGCTCACTCGTGCATATGTTAACTGGTCTGAAGTTTCTGTACGCTCGAATACTACTGGATCAAACGGTCTACCGAGCAGAATATTACCTCCTGTCTCGGCATTGCGAAGCTGTAATTGCTCTTCAGCAGCTTCAGGATAATCTATGTAGACTGTGAGTAACCGTGATTGTGTAACGGGTGCATATCTTACGGCAGCGAATGAACCAGTTATGGCATATTTAAAATTGGCTTTGGTCAGCTTACTTAATGTCTCGGGTATTCCTCGAGGTTCCAGGTAAGTCCTCATTTTATTCACTTCAATGAAATTATAATCGCGAGTCCACCTGCGAAGTAACTGCTCCCAATTTACGGATAGAATTTGTCCACGTGGTGATTCACGATTAACGATGGCATCTCTTTCAAGGAGGTCTATAACACGTGAGATCGAAGCCGCTGAAGTTTGTGTTTCACTTGATAACCTTCTAATGCCAAACGGTTGCCGATAATCCAGCAACCCCCTGACTACGCGTCCAGCACCCCGGCCCTTTAATGATTTTAGAGGGACATACTCTCTCAGTGGGTTTTTATTAGAACCTTGTGCTTCAATGAAAACAGCGGGTTTTCTCAAGGCAAAGCGGATGTTACCGGTTAAATCAAGGTAGCTTATACCTTCTTTTGCCAGCTCATCCCTCGCAGTTTGTCCCAGATATGGCGTGACAATTAAGATATTAGCTTCATCGTTAGCCAGTGAAAGACCCTTATTCATTAAAGCATTTCGCCATGTGCGCACTTGACGGAAAATATCTCTGGCTTCAAGATAATTTTGCTTGGCCTCTATCAAGACTGTCGCCGAGATACCATCTGAAGTCGTGATCTCTAAAATTCCATCGGCGTACTTTTTTGAAGGTGGCAGGCTTACTTGCTCTTTGAGACTCAATAACCAGCCTGGAGGCAAGCGTCGCCCAAGCTCCTCCTTCACTGTTTTAAGCATCTGTGTTTCAGAAATATCGTTGTTTCGCATTACATGGAACAGTATATAATCTGAAACATAGAATGTCAAGCCGTTTTAGAGGACCCGTAATCCGTGGATTCTTTTGACATAATAAACATGCCTCCTAACCACACTTCATGCCCGCTATTGTAGTCTATCTACAGCAAATGCAATAGCACCCGGTCCAAGTGATAATTCTGCTATAATAGCCATCCAGGGCGCTAAATCCTTACTGGAAAAGTGCGGACAGGCCTAATCGGTCACGCCCGGATAACAAGTCCATTTCCTGAGGCTCTCAGTGCGAAATGTTTTTGCTTAGCTACAATCCGAAGGTGGAAGAATGCTACTAATTTGCTACAAACAGATATATTATCAACCGTTACATCGGATTATTTTAGCTACAAGGCGGGTTTTTGATAGTTTAGTACATTTGTTGGGGATTGAACGTATAATAATGATTATTACTCTCAAATGACAAATCAGGTATGCGCTACCAACTTTCCCCGTGGAGTATAAGCATTGGACGTCTTTCTTAATTTACTGCGTGATTTCGGCCTGACCTTCGTGCCTTTATTCGTTGCGATGGATTCTATCAGCACGGTGCCGATATTGCTGACCATTACGCACGGGATGCCGGATAAAGCCAGGAGTCTTGTGATACGCCATGCGCTGATTACAGCCCTGGCCCTGGGATTGGCCTTCATCGCTATCGGCAAGGGCATATTCATCTTTATGGGCATCACGGTTAATGATTTCCTGATCGCCGGGGGACTCATCCTGTTCCTGCTGGGCGCCAAGGAATTGGTCGTGGGCAAGATGTTTGAAGCACAGGCCTCTACCGGTGACAATGTTATGGGCATAGTTCCTCTGGGCACACCCCTGGTGGTTGGCCCGGCCGTCTTGACCACTTTACTGATACTCAATGACCAGTATCACATAGCCATGGTAACCTTTTCCTTCGTGGTAAACCTGCTGATATCCTGGCTCTTTTTCGCCCAGGCCAACCGGCTGGTTAAGCTGCTGGGACGGGGCGGGGTGATGGCCCTGTCCAAAATCTTCGCGCTGCTGCTGGCTGCCATTGCTGTCGCCATGATACACCGCGGCGTTCAGTCTATGATGCAGGGTTAAAGGCCCCTATTTGCCCGCGGCATGTATAATATAATCCGGATTAATTCGCAGCCAATACCAATCCTATACATTCATTAACGGAGGTAAGCAGACATGTGGTTATGTACGCATTGCAGGCATCTTGAGATCGTGGATCAGAAGCCGCAACGCTGCGCGATATGCGGCGCCGGGCCTGATAAATTTGTGGAATACACCAACTCAAAGATAAAAGGCACGAAGACTTTAAAGAACCTGCAGGAAGGCTTCGTAGCTGAATCCAAGGCTAATATCCGGGACCTGGCCTTCGCCTTCAAGGCGGAGCAGGAGGGTTTCCCCGCCATAGCCGGCCTCTTCCGGGCGGTGGCTGAATCTGAGGCCGTGCATGCCTTTCACCACCTGCGCTTGCTGGGTGTGGTGGCGGATACGCAGGAGAACCTGCAGGCCGCGTTCGAGCGGGAGAATTTCGCCCGTGATGCCTATCCCGAGTTAATTAAGGATGCTTCCGAAGAAGGCAACGCAGCCGTCGCCACTATTTTCGGCTATCACCGGGACGTGGAAAAGCAGCATGCGAAATTATATGAGAAAGCACTGGACCGCATGATGGATCCTGAGGGCGTGGATTACTATGTCTGCAATGTTTGCGGTTACGTACACGTCGGCATGGCGCCCGATGAATGCCCTGTCTGCGGCGCCCCTAAGGACAAGTTCCGCAAGGTTGACTGACACGGGCGGGTTGACATAAAGCCCAGCGCAATATTTTAACCGCGCAGTTTTGCATACATCTGCTCAAGGTTTTCCAGCCAGGGCGCCGGTTCAGCATCGGATGGCATCCTCCAGTCCCCCCTGGGCGACAGACTGACTGACCCTATTTTCGGGCCTTCCGGCAGGCAGGTCCTTTTAAACTGGTTAGCGAAAAACCGTTTGATAAAACTATTTAACCAGCGGTGCAGTTCTTCCAGTGTGTAGCGGCCATCGAAGAGCTTCTGTTTCCGGGCCTCATTGGCTAAGAAAAGTATCTTGCCCGGGGTGCTGCCCAGCCTGACGAAAGGATACAGGTAGAAATCAGCCAGTTCGACCGGGCCGATGACGTCCTCGCTCCGCTGTGTGATCTCTCCCCTGGCCGGGCTTTTCAGCTCCGGGGAAATCGGCGTGTCAATCACATCGTAGAGCACTTTACTGGCCTGCGTATTGGCGAGTTCTTCGTCGGCAGCCCAGCGTACCAGGTAGCGCACCAATGTCTTGGGCACAGACGTGTTGACATCATAGTGTGACATATGGTCGCCCGCAAAGGTACACCATCCCAGCGCAACCTCGGTCAGGTCCCCCGTGCCCAGTAAAATCGCGTTAAGCTGGTTGGCGCGGTTAAAGAGAAATTCAGTGCGGTAGCGCGCCTGGATATTCTCAAAAACCAGGTCTTCCCGACCGTCATGTCCCAGGTCTTTGAGATGAGATTTGCAGGAATCGGTTATATTTACGTTTTGCAGGTCAACTTTAAGTGCTTTACATAAAGCCGTCGCGTTGTCTTTGGTCCTCTTGGTGGTTCCGAATCCCGGCAGGGTATAGGCGTGTACATTAGACCGCGGCCTGCCAAGGTAGTCCATGGTTTTGGCCGCCACCAGCAGGGCCAGGGTTGAGTCGAGTCCGCCGGAAACTCCCAGAGCCAGGTGTTCAAGGTGGGCGCCGCGCAGTTTACCGGCCAGTGCCGTGACCTGCATGACAAATATATCGCGGCATCTCTCAGCGCGCCGGGCTGCGTCCCTGGGCACAAAAGGCTGAGGGTCGATAGCCCTTAAGAGTTTCACGGCTGTGATATCAACCACATTGCCCTCGATTATCCGGAAAGGCTTGAGGTGCTGCGGCGATTGGCGGAAGCTGGTAATCGTCCTGCGGTCGTGCGCCAGGCGGTCCAGGTCAACGTCCGTCGCCACCAGCTCCGTTTGGGACGAGAAGCGCCGGGATTCGCACAGCAGGTTGCCGTTTTCCGCCATAAGCGTGTGGCCGCCGAAGACCATGTCGTTGGACGATTCGCCCGCGCCTGCCGAAACGTAACAGCAGGCCGCGGCGCACCTGCCGGATTCCGCTATCACCATAGTCCTGCGCCAGTCTGCCTTGGCCAGTATCTCATTGCTGGCGGACAGGTTGACCAGGATAGAGGCGCCGGCCAGTGCCTGGTACTCGTGAGGCGCCAGGGGCACCCACATGTCCTCACAAAGCTCAATACCGATTACCGCGGAAGGCACACCGCGGATAGAGAAGAGGATGTTCGTGCCGAAGGGGACGGCCGTGTCACCGATATGCGCTATGTCGGAGCAGGCGTCTTCACCTGAGACAAACCACCTGTTCTCGTAGAATTCCTTGTAGGATGGCAGATAAGTTTTGGGGATGATCCCCAGTATATGCCCTGAATTAATTACAGCCGCGCAATTGAATATTTTCTGGTCGATACACAGGGGTAAGCCGGCGATGATCAGCATGCTACTGTTGCAGGAGGATTGCACTATTTCATTTAAGCCTTTTTCTGCCTTTTCCAGCAGGGTTTGCTGCTGCACCAGGTCGCCGATGGTATAGCCTGTCAGCGACATTTCGGGAAAGGCCAGCACCTGTATACCCTGCGCTGCCGCCTTTTTGATCACAGTGCGGATAGCTGCTACATTGAAATCGACGTCGGCTACCCGCAGCGCTGGCACTGCAGCGCCCATCCTGATAAATCCCAGGTCTTTGTTCAGATAAATCGCTTTACTCAATTTAAAATTCCTTAATAATCTTCGTCTTATATAGTGCAGAGGCCATTAGCTTTGGTTATAATAAAGCCTTGAGGCAAGAAAATCAAGGTCAGCCATGTGTTATTGAAAGGTTCGTAGGGGGAAATTCATATGTTGAAACTGGTATTGCTGCGGCATGGCGAGAGCACCTGGAACAAGGAGAACCGTTTTACCGGCTGGACGGATGTAGATTTATCTGAAAAGGGAATTGAAGAGGCCAGGCAGGCAGGCCGGACCCTGAAAGGGCAGGGATATGATTTTGACCTGGCCTTCACATCTTTATTGAAGCGCGCCATAAGGACTTTATGGATAGTGCAGGATGAGATGGACCTGATGTGGATACCGGTTAAAAATTCCTGGCGGCTTAATGAGCGGCATTACGGCGCGCTGCAGGGTTTGAATAAATCCGAGACGGCCAAAAAATACGGCGAAGGCCAGGTGCTGATCTGGAGGCGGAGCTACGATATACCGCCGCCGCCGCTGGAAAAAAGCGATGCGCGTTACCCCGGCCTTGACCCGCGCTACAGCATGCTTGGACCTGCGCAGATCCCCCTCGCCGAGAGCCTGCAGGATACCTACCGCAGGTGCCTGCCGTACTGGCACAAATCCATCGTGCCGGCACTGAAAGCAGGTAAACGTATTATCATTGTGGCTCACGGCAACAGCATCCGCGCGCTGGTCAAATACTTAGATGCAGTCAGCGAGGAAGATATCGTGAACCTGAATATTCCCACCGGTATCCCGCTGGTTTACGAACTCAACGGTGATTTGAAGAAGATCAAAAGTTATTATTTAGCTGATGCTGCCGAACTGGAAAAAGCGCGCCGGGCGGTGGTCGACCAGGGCAAAGCAAAATAGCGCCCTAAGCAACACACGCTCGTTATTGCGGGGCCGCCGCCCAAAAATGTCATTGCGAGCGCAGCGAAGCAATCTCATCGTCAGTGCCTCCAAAAATGTCATTGCGAGCGCAGCGAAGCAATCTCATCGTCAGTGCCTCCAAAAATGTCATTGCGAGCGCAGCGAAGCAATCTCATCGTTAGTGCCTCCAAAAATGTCATTGCGAGCCCGAAGGGCGCGGCAATCTGTCCGTTAGTGGCGTAATGCCATTAGATTGCTTCGTCGCCTGCGGGCTCCTCGCAAAGACAGATAAAAGGCGTCCCCGCAATGACATTTTGGGGTGCTCTCCTATTTTTCCGAACTGGAAACATCCGTGCGGTATCCATTGTGTATGGCGTCTTCCTGTACGTCTTTGCCGATGTATTCCTCTTTTACCAGCCGGCCGTCGCGGAACCACAGGACACGGTCGGCGAATTCCCTCTGTTCCGGTTCATGTGTCACCATCAGAATGGTCTGGCCCAGGTCATTACAAAGCTTGCGCAGCAGCCTGAGGACAATGCCTTTATTTTCCGTATCAAGGTTGGCGCACGGCTCATCGGCGAAAAGAATCTTGGACTTATTTACCAGCGCCCTGGCGATTGCCACCCGTTGCTGTTCGCCTCCCGAAAGCTCGCTGATAAGGTGGTGCAGGCGGTCGACCAGGCCGACCCTGCCCATGAGCTCTGTTGATACCCTGATAAACTCCTTTCGATTCATGCCCAGCAGCATGAGGGGAAGGAAGGCGTTTTCGATGGCGTTCAGTTCCGGTATCAGGGCATATTCCTGGAAGACATAGCCCAGGTAGCGTAGCCGGAAGTCGGTAGCCTTTCCCTGTGAAAGGCCGCTGATATCGATCCCGTCCAGCAATATCTGTCCCGAAGTGGGTTTATCCAGCAGGGCCAACTGGTGCAGAAGCGTGGATTTGCCGGATCCGCTGGGGCCCATGATAGCGACAAACTGGCCGGAGGGTATTTCGAAACTTACGCCTTTAAGGGCATGCACAGGGACCTTCCCGGGGTAGGTCTTTTTCAGGTCTGTCACCTTTATCATAATCCGGCTATCCCCAGATGGCCTTGATGATATTTTCCCGGCTGACCCGCCAGGATGGTATAAAACCTGCAATAATACTCACGGCGAGCATGCAGATAATACTGGTGGCAACCTCGCCCCTGACGATCAGCAGGCTGGTTTTGCCCACCGGGAAATCAAGAGGATGGGCGATAAAATAGGGCGTAGCCACAAATTCCAGCACCGCAAGTCCAATCCCGATGCCGACGACGGCATAGAACAGCGACAGCATGATGTAGGAGGCGACGATAATGCCTTCCTTCATGCCGATGGCTTTCATAATGCCGATCTGCTTTTTCCTGCTGATAGTGGCAATGAAAATGACGATAAATATAGTTACTCCGGCCACGACCAGCCCTATGAAAAGGACGATCCTCTTGATGATATCGAAGGTCTGCGCCAGGCCCAGTACCAGTCCTATGAAGTCCTGCCAGGGCCGGATGTCCGGCAGTTCCACGCCGGCCTTCCTCAATTCCTGTATGTAATATGCTTCAGGATAGGCGTCATCCGTCCTGATGATAATTTCGCTGGCGCGGTCGCGCATCCCCAGTACCGATTCCATTTCCTTCTGGGTCACGAAGGCGTTCATATCCGCCAGCGGGAAGGCGGTTGCGTAGATACCTTTTAGGGTATATTTACGGGTGGTCCCGTTATGATAGAAGATGGTTACCTCGTCGCCGATATTGATGCCCTTCAGGGATTGCACCTCCAGGCTGGCCCCGTAACCGCCTGATATCTCCCGGCCCATAACTATCTGGTCGCGGTCGGATTCATCCAAATATTGGCCGGCCAGCATATTATTGTGCAGCCCGGAAATGCGTTTCTCATCCTCGGGGTCGATGGACTTTACCGGCCAGCTTACTGTCCGGATGTCCTTGCCTGTTTTATCAGGGTGATATTCAATTACGGAGCCTATGGTGTAACGTGAGCTGCAGCCGATGATGCCGGGTATGGCATTGATCTTGCGTTTCAGCTCGGTCACCTGCTTGATATACTCCTCTTTATTGCCCCACTGGTCCTTGCCGGGTTGCACGACGATATTGCCAACGTAGTTGTTTTTAGTCTGATCGTAGATAAGCCCCAGGGCGCCGCTGAATATGCCTGAGATCAGGTTGATCTGTAAGAAAGCCAGTGTAGCAACGAGTACGGTCAGGACACTGGTGCCCTTGTTGCCGCGCGTTACGTACTTGTAAAAGAGGAATAAAGCGGCCTGCAGGTCGTTCCACATACTAAATTCTCTGTCCTCTCAAACGACTTAACTACAGATGCAGGGACGGGCTTTCAGGCCTGTCCGGCGCTACGGCCGCGGCAATCTGACTATCCTGCGTAAGGCCCTGCGGCCTTAGGATTGCTTCGTCGCCTGCGGGCTTCTCGCAATGACGTTTTTGAGCGGCTCCTCTTGCCTCGTCATTGCGAGGCCCCGCTTTTTACTTTAGTCATTGCGAGGCCGCCGCGGCGGCCGCGGCAATCTATCCCGGCGCAGCTAAAGCAAAGCCCCTACGCCCTTTCATTACATTATACGCCAATTGCTCAAGTCTGATATCATATTTGGCGGCAAAAATATTTGAAGAAGAAAATCATGCGTGTTTGTATATTGAGTTACCGCAGTTATCAATATTCAGGGGGGCAGGGTATTTACATGCGCTACCTGAGCAATGCCCTCAGGGACCTCGGCCATGAGGTCGATATGCTGTCGGGCCCGCCTTATCCCATCGTGGATGACGGCGTCGGGTTGATTAAGCTGCCCAGCCTTGACCTGTACAGGTTTGGTTCCTGGCAAAGGCTGTTTATCGACCCGCGGAAGCTCAACACCTACGCTAACTTCGTGGAGTGGGGCGGCATCATGACCGGCTATTTCTCCGAGCCGCTGGCCTTCGGTATGCGGGCCTATGATTACATAGTCCGCAAAGGGGGCGCAAAATACGACGTCATCCATGATAACCAGACCCTTTCTTACGGCATAGCGGACATTATGCGTGCCGGGTACCCGCTGGTAGAGACCATACATCATCCCGTCACCATCGACCGCGACCTGGCCATCAAGTCGGCTAAATCATTCAAGGATAAGCTGGGCTACCGCCGCTGGTTTTCTTTTACCGGCATGCAGATCAAGGTAGCCCGGCAATTGCCCTATATCATCACAGTTTCACAGATGGCCAGGCAGCATATACACGAGGTATTCGGTATCCCCGATGCCAATCTGCGGGTTATCTACAATGGCATCGACACACAGATATTCAGCCCCCTGGAGAGTGTGCCAAGGCTGGATGATACCATATTGATGGTGCTGAGCCGTGATACCGCGGTCAAAGGGCTGCGCTTTTTACTGCACGCGCTGGCCGAATTGAGAAAGCGGCGGGAGCTCAAGCTGATAGTTGTCGGCCGCACCCTGGGCGATGGGGTGACGGAGAAGCTCATGGACAGGCTGGGCGTGACCGGCTGTGTCAGTTTCTATGACCAGGTAGAGACCGCGGAATTAGTCAGGTTATACAGGACCGCTACACTGCTGGCGGTTCCGTCAACTTACGAAGGGTTCGGGTTGCCGGCCGCTGAAGCCATGTCCTGTGGCGCCCCGGTGGTGTCGACCACGGCCGGCGCATTGCCGGAGGTGGTGGGTGACGCCGGCCTGCTCGTCCCGCCTGCCGATTCAGCGGCACTGGCCGCTGCCATAGCGCAATTGCTGGATGACCCGGCCAAACGCGCCGGGCTCGGCGCCCTGGCCAGGAGGCGCATCCTGGAGAAGTTCAATTGGAAAGACGCCGCCCAACGCACGGCCGATGTGTATAGCGAGGCCATCGCGCAAAGACAACGCAAAAATGTCATTGCGAGGCCGCCGTAGCGGCCGCGGCAATCTGTCCGTAGCGTAAGGATTGCTTCGTCGCCTGCGGGCTCCTCGCAAAGACAGTCCCACTAACCTCAATGACGCTTTTGGGCACTCAGTCTTGATTTATAGCACCAATAAATGTAGAATGATGCGGTGTTTTCAATGCTGACTTTCTTAGCCTTCCGGGTGGTTATCGATGCGTATATGCTTACTTAGCTACAGGGGTTATAAATATTCCGGTGGGCAGGGGATATACGTAAGATATCTCAGCCGGTCCTTGCAAAAGCTGGGGCATGAGGTTGATGTTATAGCAGGTCCGCCCTACCCGGAACTGACGGAAGGAATTAACCTGGTTAAATTACCCAGTCTTGACCTGTACCGGCTTTCTGAACCGCGGCGCTTGTTTATCAACCCGTTGTGGCTGAATACCTGGCCAAATCTCGTCGAATGGCTGGGTGAATGCAGCGGTTTTTTCACCGAGCCGCACACCTTCGGCATGCGCGCTTATAACATGTTCCGGAGCAACGGGCACCAGCGCAAATACGACATTGTGCATGATAACCAGTGCATTACCGGGGGTATACTCAGGATAAAGCAGCTTGGACTGCCCATGGTGGCCACCATACATCATCCGATCACCATCGACCGTGACCTGGCGCTCAAGGCTTCTAAATCTTTATGGCGATCCCTGGGCATCCGCAGGTGGTATTCCTTCGTCAATACGCAGATCAGGGTTAGCCGGGAACTGTCCCATCTTATCACCGATTCCCGTCACTCTCTGGGTGAGATTACGCGTGATTTCCACCTGCCGGCAGATAAATTCAGGATTATTTATTGTGGGGTGGACGGGGATGTGTTCAGGCAGACCCCGGGGACGGTCAGGGCGAAGCATAAGATATTAGTCATCAATAGCGGGGATACTCCCCTCAAGGGGTTGAGATACCTGCTCGAAGCAATGGACGGACTCAGGAAAGAGCGCCCTGTGGAGCTCACCATAGTGGGCGCACCCATGAAGGATGGCTATACCGAGGGTTTGATCGAGGAGCTTAAACTTCACGATTGCGTCACCTATACCGGCAAGATTGAGACTTCTGAGCTGGTGCGACACTATTCAACGGCGACCATGCTGGTAGTGCCCTCCATCTACGAAGGGTTCGGTTTGCCGGCAGCCGAGGCCATGGCTTGCGGCACCCCGGTAATCTCGACTACCGCCGGGGCGCTGCCCGAGGTTGTCGGCGATGCCGGCATACTTGTGCCGCCGGGCGATACGCGCGCCATAGTGGAAGCCATGAAAGCCCTGCTCGACGATGAAAACAGGCGCAGACAATTGGGAGAACTGGGAAAGGCCAGGGTTGCCGGGCTATTTAACTGGGACAATGCTGCTAAAGAGACGGCGGACGTTTACCGGGACGCCATCGAAAAGCAAGCTCATGTGAAGGTTGGCTGAAATATGATTGTAGATAACATTGCTTCCTTTGAAATACCTGAGATGGAGGAGTTGTTATCCGCGCAATTTCTCCGGCCAACGCTGGAGAGCATAGTGGGCGTACAGGAAAAGCGGGGAGCGGTACCCGAGATAGAGGGCGGGGTTGTAGAGCCCTGGACACATATTGAATGCGCCATGGCCATAGATGCCGGCAGCTATCACGATGAAGCGGAAAAGGCCTACGAATGGCTGGCCGATGTTCAATTGCCTGATGGAAGCTGGTATGCGAATTACCAGAATGGCAAGCCCAAAGATACCTACAAGGTTTCGCATGCTATCTCTTACATAGCCGTGGGCGTCTGGCATCATTACTTAGTATCCGGCAAGCGGGATTTCCTTGACAAAATGTGGCCGTCTGTCCGGAAGGCTATTGATTATATTATGAATATGCGGGGTCCCGGGGGTGAGGTATACTGGGCCAGGGATGCCCAGGGCCTGGTTTATCCGTCCGCTCAAATCGCCAGTTGCAGCTCAACCTACCTGAGCATAAGGTGCGCTTTAAAAATTGCTGAAGTGATCAACGAAGACCATACCGATTGGCAGGTGGCCAATGATACGCTGCGCAAGGCTATTTTAGCCATGCCGCTGCCCTACGGCGAAAACCTTAACGGGGACAATATCTCGGCCTTTGCCATGGACTGGTATTACCCGGCGCTGTGCAGCGTCATCAACGGTCAGGAGGCCATAAGCCGGATTTATGATAGCTGGGACAAGTTCATCGTGCACGGCAAGGGGTCGGTCTGCAACCTTGAAAAACAGTGGGTTACCGCCGCCGAAAGCAGCGAATTAGCTATCTCGCTGGCCGTACACGGAGAATACAAGCAGTCAGCCATGGTTTACTACTGGTTGCACCACATGCGCGATGAGGATGGCGCTTACTGGTACGGCGTAGCCTACCCCGAGCATGAGATATGGCCGCTCCAGAAGCCCAGTTGGACCTCGGCCGCCGTCCTGCTGGCCGCCGACATGCTCAAGCCCATGTCAGCAACAAACCTTCTTTTCGACCACCACGATATCCCGCTTCCTTAATATGCCCAGCGTATTGACCATGGGGAGCTGGTCGAAATCCCCGCTTTGCAGTGCCTTTTCATACACCTGGCGGGGCGCCTGTCCGCCCTTAGCCGCATCCATGTAGATATCATGAAAGATCAGGAAGCCCCCCGGCAGCAGGCAGCGGCTCCAGCATTGATAATCGTTTAAGGCAGATTCGTAGCTGTGCCCCCCATCGATAAAGACCAGGCCCAGCGGTGTAGCCCAGTTTTTCACCGCTACCTTAGACCAGGTGACCAGGGGCGCCACCGTATCCTCCAGACCCGCTGTTCTTAACGTATCCCTGAGCAGCGGCAGGCTGTTTATCTCGCCACTTTTCTCGTCATAGGTCTGCGCGTCGAAATACAATTGCCCGGGCTGCTGCTCCTCCGAACCGCGGTGGTGGTCTATGGTGAAAAGAGTCACACCCTTTTCCTGGCAGGCAGCGCCTATATAGACCGCGGACTTCCCGCAGAAGCTGCCGATCTCTATGCAGGGGCCTAATTTGGCCGCTTCAAGCGTTAGGGCGTAGAGAGTTTCCCCTTCGTCTTCGGCCAGGAAGCCCTTGACCTGTGCCGCCAGCGCCGCGATGGTTTTATAATTATCGTTCATAATTTTTAACCTTGTCCCTGCTCAAAAATGTCATTGCGGTGAGCCGAAGCTGCGAGCCGAAGGCGTGGCAGGCAGCGAAGCAATCTTCCCGTCCGAGGCGTTATGCCCTGAGATTGCTTCGTCGCTGCGCTCCTCGCAAAGACAACGCAAAAACGTCATTGCGAGGCCGCCGCAGAGGCCGTGGCAATCTGTCCGTGGCGCAATGGCATACATTGTTATCCGTCGCGCCTCCTGGAGATAAAAACATAGGCGTTGATGAGCGTGAGCAATACTACCACAATAACGATAATTATCCATATCCAGAAATCCGCTGGCGCCGCGACGCCGCCCGGCTTGGTAGTGGTGGCCGGCGGCTTTGGCGGCGTTGCCTTATTTTCCGATAGGCTAAAAGTGCCCACCGGACTGGGGTCGCTGGGTATGGGCGCCACCGCCCTTACCTGCCAGTAATAAGCCGTTGAAGGTAGAAGTTTGCTTTTAACCTCGAAGGCCGTGGATTTCGTCTTTTCCTGTACGACAATATCCGTAAGCTGCGCGTTCTTGGCCAGGATAAATTCATAGGTCGTGGTGTTTTTAATCGGTGACCAGCTGAAGCGGATGGGCGGTTTACAGTCGCTGCATATGCCGTCCAGTGGCGCCAGGAGGGTAGGTCCCTGGTAGTCCGCGGTGACGCGGAACCCCGGTTTGACCGAGAAAAAGAGCGTTGGGGACCATGGGCTGTGAATTTTTGTCAAGTTCTCTGACCCCAAGCCGCTTAGTGACCGCGAACCGCGCACCTTCCAGTAATATGACTGGCCCACTTCAAGCACACCCGGCGAGATCCAGCACGACGGGTCTTCCTGGTCAGCCGGTATGACCACCCAGGCGCCGGTGAGGCTATCCACCGGCGTCAGGTTCAATGCCTGGCTGAGCAACAAAGTAAAATTGACATCCTTGGCGATCAGTAAATCGTAGCCAAAGATGTCCTTGAGCGGCCGCCACCTGAAATCGATCTGCTGCGCTCTTCCCGTTACGGGGTCAGGGCCGATAAAGCCGCCGGGCGGCGGCGCCGTGGGCCAGGGTCCCAGCTTGGCTACCGAATCGACATACTGCCACAGGCAGCC
>CAIYTC010000095.1 GCA_903929005.1 uncultured Dehalococcoidia bacterium
AGTAGTGTTCCTGTTGTCAAGGGGTTTAAGGTTAAATATTTGTAAATAATTTGGCACTACATTTTGTTGTGAAAACAGAGTTTTGAAGCTGGAAAAGCGGTAAAAATGGCTTTTACTGTAGAACTTCAGTCAAAACATTTTAAGGCAGCCAGCTTATCCTCCTGTTAGTAGTTGTTGGAGCGCTGGAATTAGCCTTTTACTCTCAAACAGTGGTTCGGGAACTGTCCATATACTAACAGTTTACGGCTGCTACGGTTACGCCTTTGGCCCTATTTTGATAACAGGCTCTATTTGGGCGATTGTCAATTCTGCTTTTAGTACCAAAGTCATTGAAATTCTTAATGGTTGCCCCCCCCAGTCAATTATTATAAAATCAGGTATCAAGTCTTAAAAGGGATTGTATACGAATAGACCACCTCGCCATTTTGATATTTGTCAGCAGTATCTCCCGGCAGGGCGCTATGCACATAATCGACGGTAACACCTGTGGCTGAAACGGCAACCCTGATATGACCGGGGCTGCTGTAGATGACGCCACTTCTGTAGCTGCCTTCGTTAATCGCGCCGCTCTGTCCTCCGGCAACGCTGGGTTGCGGCACTTCCTGGTAAATAATGCCGTCTTTTTCTTGCTTTACGTACAGGTGATCATGGCCATGGAAAACGACAGTTACGTCATTCCTAACCATTAACTGATGCACCGGTTCTTCCCAGCCCGGCCTCATCTTGTCGAATTCCCAGGCGCCGCTCCTGTTCTGCCCGCCCCACTCATAGAGGTCCGCCCATTCTATGCCGCCGCGCATGTCTCCCAGTATATGGTGGGTAAAAACAAATTTATACTTAGCCTTACTGGTCTCAAGTGCATTTTTCAACCATGTGTACTGGTCAAAGCCCAAAGTCCACTTCCAATTATCGGCTTCGGCGCCCTGCTTGGGATTTGTGGCGGTATACCAGTATGGGTCCAGTACCACAAACATGGCATCGCCCCATTCCCAGGAATAGTAACTCTGGCGCTGGCCGACAAAAGGCTCCTCTTTGGCGCTGCCGGCATAGAAGCCGTCGGGGTAGGGGTTGGGATAATATAGCTTGCGCGCCCTGGTAGCCCATACAGGGAGATTATTCTCCGTGCCATTAAGCAGCCAGCCTGATTCACCTTCATGATTACCATTGACTAAGTAGAGCGGCACGGAGCTGCCGAAAATCCCGAAATAGCCCCTGTCCGCTGCATAACGTTTAGCTGCATCCAGGTAACTCGTGACAGATTTATCGCCCATGAAGGTATCACCCAGGTCGATATCGAAATCAGGCCGTTCCTGTAAAATATTCTGAAAAGTCGCCTTGATCTCTTCAGGGTCGGAATTTTGGTCCCGGTGGTAGTCCGCGTCTACAGTGAATATAAAGCTGCTTCCAGGCGTACGCTGTGTTTGAAAGCTGTGTTCTTCGCCTGTGGTGAACTGAATTTCAGCGGGCGTTTTATAGCCTATCCGGTAGTAGTATTGGGTATTTGGCTGTGGCGTGCCTATAACTATTTCTGCCGGCGCCATGCCACTTAAGCTGGTGGTCGCAGTTTTCCCGTAATAGCTACCCTGCGCGGTGCCATACTCAAAAAAGATCTCGCGGTCTTTATCGGACAATACATTAACAGTGATCGAGTTGTCGGTAGGACGGCCCAGCAACAGGTTCACACCGGCAATGGGAATTGAAGCCGTTGGTATTTGCGCCGGCTTTTGAGCAGGTTGCCCCTGATTGTTCTGCTTTGAATTCTGTTGGGAACCATTTGCCCACTGAGAAGCCTGTCCCTGCTTGTTACCTTTGGGTTTCTGTTTGTTACCTGTTTCCTGAGCTTTATCTAGGGATGGTGTAGTTGCCGGTGTATTTGATGGAATTGATGTTACGGGAGCGCAGGCGAGGACAATAGGAATAGTTGCCAGCATAGTAAACAGCAGGACTAATTGGGGAAGCCTATTTTTAACCATCATTTCCTTTTTACTTTATTGTCCGGTAATGCCAGGTCAGGGTACCTGGTATTACCGGCATGCCTGTGATTTTAGCTCTTCCCCTATTTCTTTGCCGGGGGATTGGGCCTGGACTCGGTGCTGGTTGAAAACCCGCTGGGCGCGGTCAGTTGGCCTGATGATGAGGGCGCCTGGCCGACACCGAACAGGTAATCCGTGCTTGGGAGCGCCGGGTAATTGATGGGGGTGGAGAAGAAGTACGCCCCCTTGGGGACCACGGTCAAATTGCGCAGTTTAACCAGCGCTGCGCGCTGGTCTGCGGTTAGCGTTTTGTTCACCTCGGCAAAACGTGAGGCATAGAGTCCCGAAACCTGCCCGTCGAGTTCTCCGTAGCTCTTGATAAGCGAATAGACTTTTTCTTTATCCATGCTTTGCCCGGTCATGGCCTTGCGCAGCTCTGTCGATACCGTGGTACGGGTCTCAGCCATCTCTTTTATCGCACCGGCCTGTTCGTCGATTATGCTGGTAATGCGCTGGCGCTGTGTTGTATTGAGGATATTCAGGAATCCTTCTCCGCTATCCCCGGTTGTAGCTGTGCTTATGAAATAGTCAGGGTTATTCATGGCAGGGTAATCCTTCATGTAAAACCCGCCGAAATATGTGCCGTGGCGTTCCGGGCAGAAATATATGTCTGCCTCAACACTTCCCTTATACCACGAGAACAGCTCGCTGGCGTAGGTCATAACGGCCACAAACTGGGTGTTGGTCATGCTTTTCTTGAGAGTTTCATCTTCAGCTACGTCGGACCATGTCGACGAATCATCGAATTCCATTTTTGCCAGGTAGGCCTTTTGGTCTGCCGTGAATGAGGCAATGACCCCTCCGACAACCTCGGCGCGGCGGTAGCTTAACTGTGCATCGAGGTTATAGAGGTTCCCTGTATAGGCTTTAACTGCGTCGGTGCTCAGTCCGGTTGCGCCTGTCGGGAGCTTTCCCTCCAGGTTATTGCGGAATGCTACCATCAAAGGGAAACGGTTGTACGCGAAATTGATGTATAGCGGTTCCTGCTCCTTAGCAAGGGCGACGAATTTGGCCTTCTGGGCATCGGTCAGGATTTTCAGCACGTTATTGGCTGCTTTGGAAAGAAAAGTCGTATTGTGCCCGTAGCCTGCGGTATCCACGTCACGCATGTACTGGAAGCCGAAAAAGTCGGCGACTTTGCCCGGCGGGAAGAAGCTGTCCGCGCCGGCGCTGCCGGTAATAAAGGCAAGCCCGTCAAAAGCAATTGTGCTGAGCTGAGCTTTGTCGGACATGGCCTGGTCCGGCGAGTAACCTCCGGCGGCCTTGCCACCCTGGTTGCCACTATTGCTATTATTATTGTTGTTATTATTGCCATTGCCATTGTTATTGCCGTTGCTCGTGTTCTGGCCCTGGTTGTCAGCGGGCTTCAGCTCTTTCCGCGCCTGCTCAAAGGCGGCTGTGACTTTATCCACGGTCAATCTCATGGTCTCAGCAACCTTGGCATAAACGGCTGACATATCTGGACCCCTGCCATTACCGCCCTGTCCGCCCGGCCCGCCGGGACCACCTTTGCCGCCACCCTGCCTACCCTGGCCGCCGGTCATATTGTCGGACTGCGACCGAGGGGGTTGGCCCTGTGAACCGGACTGGCCCCCGCTCGGCCTAACGCTTTTATCGGCCGCTTCGAATGCGGCAGTCAGGTCAGTGGAGGAAACGCCGAGGATTTCGGCCGCCCTGGCTATCTCCTTCGCCCGTTGTTCCTGGTTACCCTGCCCTCCCTGCTGACCGCCGGGAGGATTGTTGCCCTGCTGCTGTCCGCCCGGAGGATTGTTATTCGGCTGGTTGTCAGGGGGCGATGTATTGCCCTGCTGGTCATCAAATGGAGGCATGGCGCCGCCCGGTTCTCCGCGTGACTCGTTCCTGGTCTGGTTGAATACGTTTTTAACGTTATCGATTGTGGTATTAAATGCCTTCGCTAACGTTGTCCAAAAACTGTTTTGCCCGTCATCGGCCATGGCAATCCCGGACGTGCCGGCAAAGAGCGCGACCACCAGTACCATCGCTATGAGGTATTGTATAGTTTTCCACATCTTGTAAATTTTCTCCTTTTTGTTTATTAGTACGCCTGGCTATATTGTTGCGTTATGATTTCTAAGATTATCACGGCAACATGAACACAACATGAAATGGAATAAAATGCCTGGTGAACGTCAATAATGATCTTGGCCTACCGCGAGTAATATACGTTTAACTCGGCGCTGTCTATAGTGCGGTCCTCGATTGCAGAGAGCAGCACATCCCTGCTGACTTTGTCCGGGCTGACATTAAACTGCGGCGGAGCCGACAGGGCATAGATTGTGTAGGTGTATTTTTTAGCGCCCGGTCCCTTGGAACATGGTGGGGCATATTCCGTTCTTCCATTTACACTATTGTTGCCCGGTGTCCCGGCGCAGCTGACATTTTTAGCTAGGCCTTTTGTTTCGGGAGGGATGTTATACAGCACCCAGTACCAGTGGCTCTCGTTTGGGCCGGGGATGGTGTGCATGATCAGAGCCAGGCTTTTCGTGCCGGCAGGAACGCAGCTCCATTCGAGCGGCAGGGTGGTGCTGCTCCCGTCGCAGGTATATTCCTGGGGAAGCATCCCTCCCTCAACCACTTCCAGGCTGCGCATCACAAAAGTTGAATCATTCAATGAAAGTTCCGCAGTGAGGGAGGAGGTGCCTTCTGCCACGGGCGCGGGTGTTGACGCCGATGGAACACCTGGCGATGAGCCGGGTTTTGTAACAGACGCCGATGCTGCCATTGTGCAGGCGCATAGTACTACGCCTGTCGCGATAATAAGGAATGATGCTGATAAATAATTTTTCATGATTGCCTTCCTCAATGAGAAGCTGAGGGAAGAAACTTCCCTCAGCTTCTATGCTATAGGTACAGTTGATAATGCTAACTACTCTAAGTATTAGGAACTGCTATATTTAACGCTGGTTGCCACCGGGTCCCTTTTGGTTGGGCGGAGGCGGTTTATGATTCTCGCCCGTAGGAGGTTGATTCGGTGTCATGTTATCGCTGACGGGTGGAGGCGGTTTATTGCCCTGAGGCCCGGCATTGCCGTTGCCCTGCCCGTTGGGTTTGTTATTACCGTTGCCCTGACCGTTTGGCTTGTTATCACCGTTGCCCTGCCCTTCGGGTTTGGGAAGCTCAATGTCCGGTTTGGTATCGTGCCAGGCCTTCCAGACATCATACTGCTCCTGGGTTATGGTTTCGTCCTCGAGCAGGTTATCCATCTTGTTTTTGTCAACGAACGGTCCATCGGGCCTGTTCGCCAGCCATGCTTTGTACTCGGTTGCTTGCGCTGACGTTAATTTGCCGTCGGCGACCAGAGTATCAAGTTGCTCCAAGGTCATTTCCTCGCGGTTCTCTCCCGTGGGGGCCGGCCTGATGGTCACGTTGTCGCCGGTAGGTGGTGGCGGATTATTGTCCCGCGCACGCATGAATACATTTTTTGCATGCTCTGCGGTAGTGTTGAATGCCTTTGCTATCATTTCCCAAAAGCTGTTTTGCCCTCCACCGCTGTTTTGCCCATCATCGGCCAGCGCAATTCCGGCCGTACTGGTGAAGAGTGCCATTACCAGCACTATCGCCATGAGGTATTTTGCAGGTTTCCACATTTGTTTTTCTCCCTTTTGTTTATTTGTACGCTTAACCAGTTGGTCGCGTTACTATTTTCAAGGTTAACACAGCAACATGAACACAAAATGAAGTGAAATTAAACCCGAAATGAACCCGGGGATAATAATTATTCATCTTCTGTTCATCTTGATGTACTATAATGGAAATCGTTTTTAATTTGAGAGTGCTTTTATGCGAATCTTAGTAGTTGACGATGACCGGCGGCTCTGCAATATCGTAAAGCGGGGACTTGTAGAAGAGGCCCATACGGTCGATGTTGCCTATGACGGTGAGGAAGGAGGCTACCTTGCCGAGGTCAATCCCTACGACCTTATTATCCTGGATATTATGATGCCCAAAAAAGACGGTATCGAGGTTTGCCGCGAGCTCAGGTCTAAAAATATCAATATCCCTATTATGATGCTGACAGCCAAAGACGCCGTGGAAGACAGGGTAAAAGGATTGGATAGCGGGGCTGATGACTACGTGGTCAAACCCTTCGCCTTCAGCGAACTCCTGGCGCGGGTGAGGGCCCTGCTGCGGCGGGAGGGGCCGTTGAAATCTTCCGAGATAACGGTGGGTGAACTTGTACTGGACACGCGGACACGTGAACTGCGTAAGGGAAAAAAGATCATTGAACTGACTACCAAGGAATATACGATATTAGAATATTTAATGCGGCATTCTAATATGGTAGTGACCAGGACGATGATCGAAGAACATGCCTGGGACTATGATTTTAATAGCATATCCAACCTGGTGGACGTCTATATACGCAGACTGCGCCGCAAGATAGGTGATGGAGAAAAGGGGAATGTCATCCAAACTGTACGTGGGGCCGGTTACCGTCTGAGGGCACAATGAACTTTGTGCACAGCATAAAATTCAGGTTCACGCTCTGGTACCTGCTGGTGCTGGCTATTACGCTGGTATTCCTGTGTGCGGGGGTTTACGTTGTTCTTTTCAATACGCTGTACAAAAGCCTGGACGATTCGCTGGAAAAAAGTGTCATGGACCTGATACGTGACCCGGGCACCTATGACGCTGTCAGCAGGGGTGATGTCAGGCAGACACCGCGAGACCTGCTGCTGATGTCCTATTACTCGGGAGATGAGCTGGTCAAGCTGACCGGCCAGGGGCGTTTCGCTCTGGATGATGAATCGATTAAAAAGGTTATACGGGACAAGAGGGTGTTTTTCACCATCTATTCAGAGGATGGGGAGGACCTGCGCTGCTTCGGGACCTGGATGCCCCCGGAAACTGCGGGTGCAGTGCCGCGCGTTATGCCCCGCGATAGGGAAAACGCGCCTGTTGTCCTGATAATGGGGCGGCCTACCGGCCCCATCGATGAGTCCCTCAGCAAGCTGCTGTACGTTTTTCTGTTGGCCATACCTGTCTGCCTGGTGGTTGCCGGGGGCAGCGGGATTTTTCTGGCACGGCAAATATTGAAACCCGTGGAAACCATCACCCAGGCGGCGCGTGAAATAGAGGAGAGTGACCTGAGCCGCAGGATCGACGTTAAGACAAAGGACGAACTGGGAAGGCTGGCTGAAACGCTTAACCAGATGATCGACCGCCTCGAGAAGGCATTTAAACGCCAGAAAGAATTTACCAGTGATGCCTCGCATGAATTGCGCGCGCCCCTGGCCATTATTCAGGCTGAATCCACCCTGGCTCTGCAGAAGGACCGGGATGCAATTTCGTACCGGCAGTCCCTGGAGACGGTTTCCCAGGAAGTTGACCACATGGCAAAAATCATTGAGCAATTGTTAGAGCTGGCTCGTTCGGATGCCGGGAAAGAACAGTTGACCTTTGAAGAAATTAATCTGGCAGAATTATTGCATGATTTAGCCTCGGATATAAACGTCCTTTGCCAGGATAAGGGACTGTCGCTGGAAATTAATGCGGGTAAGAAAGTGAGTGTTCAAGGAGATAAAGTCAACCTGCGGAGGTTGTTTTTGAATGTCATGGATAACGCTATTCGCTATACACCTCATGGCGGGACAATTTCAATAAGCCTTTCTCAGCAAGGACAGATTGCATTGGTAACTATTACAGATACGGGGGTCGGGATTTCCCTGGAGCACATCCCGCACATTTTTGACCGGTTCTACAGGGTTGACAAAGCCCGTTCATGCACTGAAGGCGGCAGCGGCCTGGGGTTGGCTATCTGTAAGCAAATTGTTGAAGCCCATGGTGGCGGAATATCCGTCGAAAGCCGGGCTGGCAAAGGCAGCGCCTTTTCTATAAGGCTGCCACTTAATAAGGAATTGAGACTACAGCCTTCGTAAAATATAATATAACATTGTTATAATTTGTGATTATAACTATAACTCGACCTCAAAATGAGAATCAATATCCTTCAGCAGTTTAGCAGGCGTTATAAGACCAGTATCCGACTGACCGGTTAAAGCCCTATTTCACGGCTATGTAAACCGCCGCGGCGCCGAAAAAAAGCCTCTTTGCAGTAGCCTGTTTAAATCCTGCTTTCAGGAGGAATTCCAGCATTTCTTCGGCGGAATAGAAATGCAGTGCCGATTCTGCCAGGTAGCGGTAGGCGCCCTTATTGCCGGAAATGAGATACCCGGTGGGAAAGACCCACAGCCTCAGGTAAAGATGGTCAAGGAACCGGATGAATGACGATTTGGGCTGGCTGCTTTCCACGACGACGAACCTGCCGCCGGGTTTGAGTACCCTGAGGATTTCGTTCAAGTAGCTCTGTGTCAGGGGATTTTTATAGGTCAGGTTGCGGAAGGCAAAAGAGATCCCGATGCAGTCGAAGTGGTTGTCGGCAAAGGGAAGCCGGGCGACGTCAGCATTGATGAATCTGATGTTTTTACCCGTAGTTGATGATGAAGCTTTGGCTGCAGCTATCTCCAGCATGGGCTGGCTGTAATCGGTACCGGTAATGTCAGGGGCATATTGGGCAAGTTGTGCGATGGTGATGGCGAGGCCGCCGGTGCCGCAGCAGATATCCAGTATACGGGTAGGCTGGTCCTGCAGGCAGGCCAGGGCGGCTTGCCTGTGCCAGCCGTTATCCATGCCCAGGGTGATAACATGGTTTATCAGGTCGTAGCGGCCGGGTATACGGGTGAAGATGTGGTATAAAGGCCGGCCTGTAGTCGAGCTTCCATGCATGGCAGTTTACAGCTTGATTAAGCCCGCTAAGATATAGCCGGCGCCTATCAGTACCTGTGTCAGCAGTACTACCATAACATTGCTGGCCATGGCCGGAATTAGCCGGTCCCTTTCTTTATACCTGAAAGAGCCGCGCATTGCTTTAACGGCCGGCGGCAATGTCAGAAGGGCTAACAGGGTGAATACGGGCATGGCTTTGAATATGACCGCCGCGATGATCCAGATATAGACCATGATTGTGAACACGGTATAAAAAATGGCTGCACCGCGCCCGCCCAGGGTGATCGGCAACGTTTTCCTGTTGGCCACCTTGTCCGCCTCGATATCGGGGAACTCGTTGAGCAGCAGCAGGTTGTGTACCAGGAAACCGGACGGGATGGATGCAATTACAGCATGTGCCGTATATACGCCGGTCTGCGAGAAATACATGCCGAGCACGGGCAGTACCCCCAGTCCCAGGAAGGGCGACCATTCAGGCCAGTAAAATTTCTGTATCAGCGGACTGTATAAAACGATACAAGCCGCCGCCACGATGATGAGCGGCAGCAGCAACCAGCCTTTGGTAAGTATGAAATATAAGCCTATGGGAATAGTCAGCAGCAATGGGATAATGCCAATCAGGAGCACCTCGCGCGGCGATAACAATCCTTCCTTGAGCAGGCCGCTGCCGCCGCTGAAAGGCGTCCGGTTGGTGACCTTGTCGATACCGCTCCTGAAGTCGAAGAAATCATTGAGCGTATTCACACCTATATGCGCCAGGATAAGGCCGAAGGTGGCCAGCAGGGCATCGCAGATATTAAAAAATCCATCGTACCAGGCGATACAGGTTCCCGTTAGGCCGAGGACAACCGAAAGAATTAAAAATTGGGGCCTTGTTTCCAGAAAATATAGCTTTGCTTTCATATTACTTCTCGGAACGCTGGGGATTATAGCAGAAAAAAGCCTCACTCCAGAAAGGCCCCGGCACAGTCAAGGCACTACCAGGGGTCGATAAAATCCCGGCCTTTAGCGCTGGAAGATGAAGCGGTTGCGGACTTCAGTCCGCGCATTATCCAGCGGCGTGTTTCGGCAGGGTCGATAACGGAGTCTATCTCTAAGTAGGATGCCATATTCATGGCCTTGCCCATGGCGTAGGCCTGTTCCACGAAAAATTTATAGGTCACCTCACGCTCCGCAGGGTCTTTGATGGCTTCAAGCTCTTTCTTGAAGCCGTGACGTACCGCCCCCTCAAGCCCCATGCCGCCGAATTCCCCCGTCGGCCAGGACGCGGTAAAGAAGGAGTCGTGAAAACTGCCGGCCGACATGGCCATGGCGCCCAGTCCGTAGCCCTTGCGCAGGACCACTGTGAAGAACGGGACCGTGGTATGCGCCCCGACCACGAACATGCGGCAGACATGGCGCACCTGTGCACGCACCTCCACCTCGGGACCGACCATAAAGCCGGGCGTATCACACAGGGACAGGATAGGCAGGCGATGTACATTGCAGAGCTGCATAAAGCGGGCGGCCTTGTCGGCGTCCTCGGCTTCAATAGCCCCCCCCATGTGCCTGGGATCGTTGGCCATTACACCCAACGGCCTGCCCTCGATGCGCACCAGAGATGTAATCATGCCGGGCCCGAAATGCGGGCGAAGCTCGAGCACGCTGCCCGTGTCGGCCAGGGCATCGATTACGGCGCGCACGTCATACACGCGCAGCCTGTTCTCGGGTATCAGCCAGCGCAGGCGGCGCTGGTCGGCGGCCTCCCATTGCGTTACATCACCCTGGAAATACGACAGGTACTTCCTGGCGATGGCCACAGCTTCCTGCTCATTTTCAACGGCGATATCCACCACGCCGTTATGTGTCTGCACGCCGATGGGGCCGATATCTTCCGGCCTGACCACGCCCAACCCGCCGCCCTCAATCATGGCCGGACCGCCCATGCCGATGTTGGAGCTTTTAGTGGCGATGATCACGTCGCAGCAGCCCAGCAGCGCGGCATTGCCGGCGAAGCAGGGGCCTTCCACGATGCCGATTACCGGAGCCTTCCCGCTCAGTGACGCGAAGCGGCTGAATGTGGTCAGGTCCAGGCCGGCCACCACGTTGGCATCCGTATCGCCCGGCCTGCCCCCGCCGCCCTCGGCAAAGAACACCGTGGGCAGGCGCCACTGGTTGGCGATCTGGAGCATCCTGTCCATCTTCTTGTGGTTCATCAATCCCTGTGTGCCGGCCAGCACGGTGAAATCATAGGCCAGTACCATGCAGCGGGCAGTCTCTTCACCAAAGGTCTCCCGGTTGACAGTGCCGATGCCGGCGATCAGTCCGTCTGCAGGAGTATTTTTAATGAGGTCATCTATGGAGCGCCTGCTGCGCTGCGCGGCCACGGCCAGCGGACCGTATTCGATGAAGCTGTCCGGATCGCAAAGGCCGTTGACGTTTTCGCGGGCGGTACGGCGGTTCTTCCTGCGTCTTTTGGCAACTGCCTCCGGCCGGTTTTCATCGAGGGTAAAGGCATGGCGCTCTATCACCCCGGCCAGGTCGGGGCGGATAGCGTTGAGGTCGATAGCCGCCTCCCTGGCCTTTATGCCGGCCGCTACCTCCGCTTCTTCGATAAACATCAGAGGCGCGCCACTGTTTACAGTATCGTTAAGCGCCACGCAGATTGCGCGCACGTAGCCGCTGCGGTCCGCGGTAATGACATGTTCCATCTTCATTGATTCCAGCACAACAAGCTTCTGGCCGGCTACCACCGCGTCGCCCTCGATGACTTCTATATTCACTACGCAGCCCTGCATAGGTGTGGTAACCGCCACTGTGCCGGCCGGCCCCACTATTTCTGCTGTGGGCGCCTCAATAGCGGGCATATCGGACTTGAAATAACGTGCCTGCTGAGCCCCCGGCGCTTTAGCTAATTGAACAGCACTGTCTTCGATGAAAGCGGTATAAATATCGTTGCTGGCTACCTCGGGCCTGCTGAGGACATTGAGCAGGAAGGGGATATTGGTCCGCACTCCCTCGATGCGGAATTCCCGCAAAGCCCGTTCGGCCTTACTGACGGCGGCCTCGTAGTTTGCTGACTTTGAGGTGATGATCAGCTTGGCCAGCAGCGAGTCGAAGGCCGGGTTGGTGGTATACCCGCCGTAGCCGTAGCCGTCCACCCTGATGCCTGGGCCGGAGAGCGCTTCATAAACGCTCAATGTGCCGCTTTGGGCAACAGCCTTTCCGTCGGCATCCATAGTTTCCATATTGATGCGCATCTGCACGGCATAGCAGCCTGGAAGCGGGGCATTCCCTGTCAACCCAAGCTCCGGCAGGGTTTTGCCCGCGGCAATTTCAATTTGAGTCCTGACCAGGTCGATGCCGGTGACCTCTTCAGTCACGGTATGCTCGACCTGCAGCCTGGGATTGGCTTCCATGAAGGCAAATGTGTCCTCTTTGCCCCCTTTATCTACAACCAAGAACTCGAAGGTGCCGAGGCTGAGATAGCGAGTCTCTTTGGCCATGCGGATGGCGGCGCCGGTGATGCTGTCACGCAGCTTCGCTGAAAGCGTCGGGCAGGGTGCCACCTCAATCAGCTTCTGGTTGCGGCGCTGCAGCGTGCAGTCCCTCTCTCCCAGGTGGATAACATTCTGGCCGTCGCCCACCACCTGCACCTCGATGTGCCGGGCTTTTTTTAGCATCTGCTCTACGTAGACATCAGCTTTGCCGAAAGCGGCGGACGCTTCCGATTGGCAGCGTGCAAAAGCCTCGTCGAGTTCAGCCAGGTTGGTTACGGCCCGTATGCCGCGTCCGCCGCCGCCCATAACCGCCTTTATCATAACCGCCGCGCCTGCTCCCAGCGATTTAAAGAAAGTTTGCGCTTCCTCCAGGCTGGTTGCGCCCGGGGTGCCCTGAAGGATGGGTACACCGCAACGTTTGGCCAGCGAGCGTGCTTCGGCCTTGTTGCCGAACAGGTCGAGTATATCAGGCCGCGGACCTATGAAAATAATGCCCTCCTCCGCGCAGCGCCGTGCGAAAACTGAGTCCTCGCTTAAAAACCCGTAACCCGGATGTATAGCATCGCAGGCCGTGGCCCTGGCAAGTTTGATAATCTGTTCTATATCAAGATAGGCAGAAACTCCCTTTCCTTCCAGGGCGCAGGACTGATCGGCAGTCAGCACGTGTAATGACTTCGCATCGTCAGCCGGGTAAATTACTACAGCCGGGAAACCCAGATCCGCCGCGGCGCGTGAGATGCGGATGGCAATCTCGCCCCGGTTGGCGATGAGTATTTTAGACAGTCTCATTGATGCCCCTTTCTATGCGTTTCGCAAGTATATGTGTTCATCCAGTTTATGCCCCTTGTGTCAGGCCTTCTTGTTTTTATTCACCTCTTCTTCGAGGAGTACTCTCCTGAGCACCTTACCCACACCGCTCATGGGAAGCTCATCTCGAAAATCAATGGTCTGGGGTACTTTGTAGGAGGAGATACCCTCCTTGGCCCAAGCGATGATGTCCTCGGACTTGATCTTTCCTTTGAATTCGGTTTTCAGCACTATAAAGGCTTTTATAACCTCTCCCTTTTTTACATCGGGGGCGCCGATGACAGCCACCTTGTCAACAGCTTCGTGCCGCAGGAGGAATGTTTCCACCTCTTCCGGAAAGACGCTGAAGCCTGATACCTTAATCATCTCCTTCTTGCGTCCCAAGAAATAGAGGTATCCGTCATTATCGAATCTTCCCATATCGCCGGTATATACCCAGCCATCGATGAGCGTATTCTTTGTTTCAAGGGGCTTGTTCAAATAGCCTTTCATAACAGCCGGATTATTCAGGACGATCTCGCCCATATCACCCACAGGTACTTCTTTGAATCTATCTTCCCAGGAAACTATCTTGATACTCTGGCCGGGTATAGGGATACCCTGGCAGCCGGGCTTGTATTTTGGTTTGTCCAGGGGCATGAAGCTGTCGAAAGTGTGCGTCTCCGTCAAGCCATAGGCCGCCTCGGCAAGGACGCATCCGCCGGTATCTTCCTTCCAGCGCCTGGCGATATCAGCGGTCAGTTGAACACCGAAACTGGTGGTAAGGCATAGCTTAAGGGACGTGAGATCATATTTCTTGCGTTCGGGATGGTCCATGATGGCGATGTTCATGGGTACCGCCGCCTGGAAGAATTGCAGCTTGTAGCGTTCGATAGCCTGCATGGCGGTAACCGGGTCGAACATAACCAACAACACCTGGGTATTGCCCAGCGCGATCATGGTATCCACGCTGCCCAGCATGCCGGCTATGTGGAAGGTGGGGAGTATGGCAAGGCAGGAAAGGTTGGCTTCCTGGCAGCCAATGTATGCTGCATCGGCATTCATAATATTCATGAGTGCTGCCACCTTAAAGAGCTTCCCACCGTGGGTTAGGATAGCCCCTTTGGGTAACCCGGTTGTGCCGCCTGTGTATTGAAGCTGCACTGGGTCATCAAGGCCGACGTCGGCCTTTACCGGGGTAGAAGCATAGCCTGCCAGGATATCCATAAACTCGATTGTTTCAGGATAGGTCATCTTGGGGAAGCTCATAATCGGTACCGGGTTCATGGCGGTTTCTTTAGGGAGGAAATCATGCAGGCTGGTGACAATGATATTCTTGATTCCACATTCTTTACAGGCGCCGGCCGCCACGGAATGTAACAGGTCGAGAGTCACAATTGCCTTCGCACCGGAATCCTTCAACTCATAGGTGATCTCCCATTCCTTAAAAAGGGGACTGCAGGGTGCGATTACACCGCCCATCTTGTTAATTCCGTAATGGGCTATGTGGTATTGGGGGCAACTGGGCATAAAGAGCGCAATGCAGTCACCTTTCTTGAAACCGGAATCGAGCAGAAAATTGGCGAATATATCGGACATCCGGTCTAATTCGCCGTAGGTCACCTCCTTGCCGTAGAAGATGATGGCTGTACGGTCCGGGAATTCTCTGGCGTTGTCGCGCAAATACTCGAAAATAGGTTTTCTACCCCTGGGATAACTCACTTCCGCAGGGACAAATGAGGGCCAATTCTTCATCCAGATCCGTTCCATGCTATCCTCCTGTTTTATTATTTATGGCCATGTAAATAAACCGTCGAATATCAGATTGCTGGCATAAACAACCAGCGTCTTTACTCCGCTCATAACCTCTCCCTTATTTGCCCCAGTTGCCGAAGGATAAACGGTAAAGCAGGTAATCCCAGGAATTCCCAAACAGGTTGCCGGTTCTAATCATGCGAAGAACAAGGTGGATGGCATCAGCTTTTTCCCGGCCATATATTTCCTGGAGCTTTCGCAGCGCTATGGGGTCAGGGCAGGCATTGGATTCTGCCCAGTGCTGCGCATAGATAACTGCAGACGCCTCTTCGGGCGGGCACCCGGCAACCTCCCCTGATAATAACCGGCTGATTTCTGCCTGGCTGAGCCCGCTCTTCAATGCTTCCCCTGTGTGAAAATAGGAGCAATAGCGGCAGCCATTTACAGCGGTTACAGCCAGCATAAGCCTCTCGCGGAAAGCCAGGGAGATCAGCGTCCCACTGCTAAGCTCCAGCAGGTTTCTACGATTTTTAAGGGGAAAAAGGACATCGCTGAAGAACTCCTGCGGACTTTTGTACGTTCTCTTGCTAAATTTCATACTGATTATTTTCCTTACCCGTCAGGGTGTCATAGATTCCATCAGAATCAGGGAAATATCCTTTACCTGGAGCTTGCCTTCCAGGTTTTCAGCTTTTATAGCGTCCTGAAACATCACCATGCATCCCGGGCAGGCCAGCGCCAGGATATCGGCTCCCGTCTGTGCGGCCTCTCTGACGCGCGTCCTGGCCGGGCTGTCCGCTCCCCCGGCCAGGTAATCGGTAACAAAATTGCCGCTGCCTCCGCCGCAGCAAAATGCGTCGGACCTGTTCCTGGGCATCTCGCGAAGCTCCATTTCTTTGAGGCTGTGCAGCACCCTGCGCGGCGCATCATATACCTTATTATGCCTGCCCAGGTAACAGGGGTCATGGTAGGTGACCTTTAATTTACCTGCCTTCGGCTTGAGCAGCTTATCTTTTATCAGGCTTTCCAGTACCTGCGTATAATGGTGGACTTCGAAGGCATAACCCATGCCCTGGTACTGGTTCTTCATGATATTGTAACCATGCGGGCACAGCGTGATAACCTTTTTTACACCCAATTCCCTGAATTTATCGATATTCTTTTTCGCCAGGGCGTTAAATAGCTCGGTCTCTCC
>CAIYTC010000096.1 GCA_903929005.1 uncultured Dehalococcoidia bacterium
CTGGTATGATGATAAGGAAATGATTAACAGGCTGGCGCCGCTCTTTGAGAAATACGGCGTTGACTGGTCTTCTCGGGGCATAACCACCTGCTGGAACTACTGCAGAAAAACAACGTAACCTACGCAATCTGCGGCGCTTTCGGCGGACAGCCCGACCCCGAAAGGTCATACACCTCGCCGGCAAGCATCTGGTACCAGGGTAGCTGCCCGGCTGCTTTCCTGGATGTCACCATAAACGGGGACAATGCCACCATGACCTTCCGCGACCCTGATTATAACCAGCTTAAATCGTTAACTGTTGCCAGGTGAAAAGCGGTTACCCGCGATCATATATCAGTGACAAAAGTGTCAGGCCACTTCCGTATTGATCTGCCGCGCGCGCCGGTCGTCGCGCAAGTATTTATAGATATCCCAGACCGTGGCGCCCACCGGCAACGCCAGAATGATACCCCAATAGCTGCCGATAAAACCCCCCACCGTCATTAAGACCATGACCACTGCAGGGTCCAGCGGGAAGTGCTTTTCCTGCACGAAGCCCTGCACCAGTCCCACCACCAGTTGGGCCGCGGCAATGACCACTATTGCGCCTAAAATAACCTCCGGTTTGAGCGCCAGCGTAACGACGAGGATAACCGCCGCCGAGATAAACGGGCCGATGATGGGTATGACCTGCGTGAAGGCCGCGACTGCCCCCAGGGCCACCGCGTACTCTACTCCCAGGATAGCCATGCCCAGGGAAACCAACAACCCCACAATAGCGGCCAGTATTATCTGGTAGCGGATGTAGCGTCCCATCTGGCCGCCGAAGATGCTGAGTATCCTGGTAGAGTGCTTAGCCATAGTGGCCGGGAAAATATCATTGAAATACTGTCCGTATTTCTCGTAGTTTATCAGTACGAAGATGAGAAAGAAGGGTAACGTGATAAAGCCCAGAATAGTCGGCAGGCTGGAAGGTATCACTGCTACACTGCCCGCCACGAAATCCTGAACGAACTTGCCGATGGCCGGTCCCGCCTCTGCCGCTGCCTTTTTTATCTGGGCGACTATATCAGCAGATAGACTGGCTTCCATAAAATTCAGCCACCCGCCAATTTTCCCCATGCCCATATTGACAAACTCCGGGGCCTTGATAACCAGTGCAGAGGACGCAGTCACCATGGCTGCGCCAATATAAGCTATAAAGACGATCAATAATATGGTGAAGAGTACGAAAACGATGATAACGGCAACCGCCCGTTTAAATTTCTTCTCCTTCCCTCTTGGCGGCAGGGCCTTTTCCAGCCAGGTGACCAGGGGCATAAGCAAATAGGCCAGCAGTATGCCCACCAGGAACGGGATGAGCACCGGCAGGGAGATCCAGCAGAGCCAGAGAGCCAGGGCAATGCCAAGCAACACCATAATTATTTTGACCGGCCGGTTAGATGTGTTGTTTGTCTCCGTCAATTTGCCCCTCCAATTTTGCTATTATTAAACCAGCATAGTATTTTCTATGTGCATATGTCCAGTTCAGCCGGGCGCACCGGTGGATTTCAACAGGGAGATAACAATGATAAGAAGCATCAAGGGCAAGACCCCGCAAATACACCCTACGGCATTTATCAGCGAGAC
>CAIYTC010000097.1 GCA_903929005.1 uncultured Dehalococcoidia bacterium
CTGCATTAGCATGGCAGCAAACAGAAGGGCCACCCCGACTAATTGAATGATAAAATACGTTTTATTATTCATCAGGGCACTATTATAACCAATATCTTTACCCACTGCCGGGAATCATTTGGCAGGCCGGCAAACCATCCACTATGCTAAACGCAAACATATTAGGAGGCGTATGGAAGCATATTGCATGAAATGCCGGGCCAAGAAAGAAATGAAGGATGCCAAAGCCGTCAAAATGAAGAATGGCAAGTCCGCCGCCATCCTGACCCATGAATTACAAGTAGCATTCTTCTATAATTTCGCCGGCATTATAACAGTGCTGTAGCCGGCAAAAAGCACGTACTCACTTTAACGGATCAATTATAGGTAGTTTCACTTCGTCTTGCCACATGTAATATGAGGACCAGTGTGTTATTGTTGTCTATTTCGTAAACAACTCGAAACTTTCCGACCCTTATGCGGTATTCCGCAGCCCTTGTCCTAATTTTACGTGCGCCATTTGGCCTCGGATCGCTCGCAAGTAACCTCACCGTAGTATCAATACGATGGAAATCCTTAATTTGAATCTGTTTTCTAAGCTTATCAATATCCTTTTCCGCGGACGGGGTCACCCTTATGGTATATTCCGTGGGTTTATTCATAAAATTACTGAGCAGTTAATGTTTCTTCGCCCGCTTTTCAATATGCCTTTTTAAATCACCTGATACTTCATCCCACGTTCGCCCGCCTTTTTTATGATATTCAGCCCGGGATTCCTCAATAATTGGAATTAACTTTAAGTCCTCCCGGCTTTCCAGCATTTCCTTAACCGCTTCCGCTATCAAATCACTGGCCGACAAACGGCGTTTCACCGCTTCAATCTTCAAACCCATATATAGATCTTCATCATGGAATATAACTGTCATCCTTCGGCTCATTCGCTTTCTCCCTCATGCATAAAAGCATAGAAACATAATTGTGCTTATATTACTCACCCCTGCGTTGTGTGTCAAGTGATAGCGGCGTGAGATGGAGCAGTTGATGCATGTTAGAGATACAGGTATAATCGGCTGGAACCCTTTGCTCAGGCTTAGGGATGCAGTCCCGGAGTACACCAATGGCAAATAGTAATATAATCGCTCTACACCACCTCAACTGCTGCACAAACAGACCCGGGGTTGGCAGATTGTTTAACGAACGGAAGCCATGCAGAGTAGTATCCCACTGCATTCTCATCGAAACAGGCAGCGGGCTGGTATTAATAGATACCGGAATAGGCCTGGATGATATGAAACACCCGGAGCGCCTGGGGTTCATGAAAATCTTCATCCGGCCCCGCCTGGATGATAACGAAACAGCTATTAGACAGGTACAAAAATTGGGGTTCAGCGCACATGACGTTCAGCATATTATTATGACGCACCTCGATCTTGATCATGCCGGCGGGATTCCTGATTTCCCACATGCAAAAGTCCATGTATTACAGCGAGAATATGAGGCAGCAATGATGCCACACGGCTTCAAAGAAAATGAACGATACCGGAAGGCGCATTGGGCACATTCACCTGACTGGATCACATATAAAGAACAATATAACGAACCATGGTTTGGCTTCGATTCTATTAAACAGTTAAACGGCCTTCCTCCTGAAATTATTTTGGTGCGGCTCCCCGGCCACAGCAGAGGCCATTGTGGGGTAGCCATCCATACTTCGGACGGCTGGTTGCTGCATGCGGGAGATTCCTACTATTTTCATAAGCAAATGCATGATATCCCCATAACGACGCCTATGGTCTATCTTTTTCAACGGTTTGCCCACCGCCACTACCAACAGGCACTGCAGACAAAAGAAAAATTGAGGAACATAGTGTTAAAAAACAAAAAAGAAGTGAAAGTATTGTGCAGTCACGGTACTCAAGAATTCGAATCATTATCTCGGACACAGGTACAAGTCTAAGGTCAAGAGCTGACTGGTGGCGAGATACACTAATATTGACAACCACCTTTCAAGCTAATAGACTGTGCCCGATATACGATGAACAGCGTGGATAAAAGGCCGAACTTCTTAATCCGCGAGATACCCCTTGTCGTGCTGCTCGTTTTCTGGGTGATCTATGCCGGCATCGAGATTATACGCGGCAGATTTGATATCCTCACCTCCGTCATCCCCGCCGGGCTTTTTATCATCGCTTATATCGTGGTGCGCCTGGCGTCCAAAGAGGGGAAAGGCCGGGGCTGAAAATATGGACCTCTTTCTTGCACTGGAAATTATCGCACTGGCGCTCACCGGTTTACTCATATGGCACAGCGCCCGCACGCGTGGCGTGGCCTTTACCTGCATGTTCTTCATCGGCGGAGCATTCCTGGGTCTGGTTCGGGAGAACGCGGTGGCGCAGGTTGCCGCCCTTAATCTCTATTCCTACAGCCCGGCTGCCTTCCACCTGTGGGTGGGCGCGGCGCCCCTTATCCTCATGGTCTTCTGGTCATACACCATTTACCTGGCGCTGACTTTTTCGGAAGCCATTGTTGGAGGCGGACTCATAAACGGAAGGCGCAGGGCCTGGGTCGTCCTGCTGGCCATGGTTTTCATGGCTTCTTACGCCTGCCTGAACGAGGCCTTCGCCAGCATGTATCCCATGGTTTTGTGGAAATTCAAGCCCGCTCTCACTATCTGGGGAGGGACACCCGCCATGGTGCTGTGGGGCTATGCTGGCCTGGCGCTGATCTTTCTGCTATCGCTGCTGCCGGTCTATAAACTGCACATCCGCGCAATCTGCCGGGTAATGATCTTCTGCGCTTCGGTCATCGTCATGATCCCCCTACACCTGCTCTGGATCGCTATCTTCCGCCTGGTAACTTCGGCCATCGGCTGAGCATCGGGGCCTGCTCATGGGCTGGACCACGCTTTGCGTCCGCTTTATTTGGTTACTTTAGGCGCCCGGAGGCCTCAGCAGCGCCCATATATGCGGTCCACCGTTGGCAATTTGTTTTTCGTCCGCCACCCGGAAGCCATGCTTACGATAGAAGGCCAGGTTGACCTCTTTCATAGTTTCCAGGTAACACGGTAAACCTTCCTCGTCAGCCTTTTTCAGAACAGGCTTGATCAGCAGGCTGCCGATGCCGTGCTGCTGCTGGCCGGGTTCAACGCCCAGAAAGAGCAAATAGCAATGTCTGCCCTTAACCAGGCTCCTGTGCATGGCGTAAGTACATTCAACAATGGCCATCAGTCTCTCAAACGGGCCGGCACCCATCACCCCGGGCAGCCGGTTCCGGGGATCCTTATCGGCCTCAACCTTCTGCCTGGTTTCATCGCCGGGGAACCTCCATACGGCAATGCCTTGGAATGACGAGGTTGTATAGAGTTCGCCTCCTACCGCAGCATGTTCTATGTTCAGTTCATAAAACGACGGCTGCAGGTCCCGGCGTTCTGCGATGGCGGGATAGAGAAAGACTGTCATAGGGTCATTCCAGAAAACTTGTGATAAAAGCGCAGCGGCTTCCTTTATCTTTGAAGCGGGCAACTCCACTATTTTTTCGCCAGGCAAATTCATATCCAATCCCCTCGAATTTAAAATCGTCCCCAGATTATAGCGGATTTTTCGTATTCTTTCTTTGGACTGCGCCCGTAGTATCCCGTTCATGGTAGAATATCGGCATTGAGCGAGCAGGAGTAAGGTTAGTGACGCGAGAGAGAAGTGGTGTATATATCTGGGTTACATGGTTATCTAAATTAATGGCGGGCGAGGCGAACTGCCAGTGGGCGGCCTGGTTTAAAGCCCACCACACTGACTATGGCCAGGTCCCGGGGGATTTCCAGTTAGCGGCCTGGACCGCGGAGCACACTCAATTGCTTGATGAGGTATCCAACGAAAGAGCAGGGTTAGGTGAGTCAATATTCAGAGAGGATCAAAATAGCTTCCGTGCTAAGAGGCCCTCCGGGTTAATGATCTCAGGTAAGCCGGATTTAATTACATTCAACCCGTCGGCAGGGCATTACACGGTCTACGATATCAAAACCGGAAAGCCCAGGCAGAGCGACCTCATCCAGGTTGGCCTTTATATGACGTTTTTACCTTATTCGGCAGGACTCTATAAAGGTAAAAAACTGGATGGCTGCGTTATCTATAAAACAGGCAGGTCTCCTGTTCCCAACCAGATGCTGGATGAAAAATTCCAGAAAAGTGTGACACACTTCCTGGATTTGCTTGAATCGCCCCACCCGCCGCCCAGGCTGCCAACCCACACCGGCTGCTCCTGGTGCGGCCTGACCAATGCCGATTGCCCTGAAAAAGTTGAAAGCGAAACTATTGTTTCAGAACCGGCGCAGGATTTCCCTCTTTAAGTGCCAGTGACTGGCTGCAGAATATATTGACAAAGCGTGAGGATAGGTTACAATCTAAGTATGCTACAATCTTACATGGGAGCAAGCAAAATGCATTACATAGAATCAAAAATCCCGGTGCTCTTTTTTCAGGAAGGAGATAAGGTAATTGCGTATTCACCGGCATTAGATTTGTCCACCTATGGTAAGGATGAAAACCAGGCCCGCCAGAGATTCGGTGAGACGGCAGCTATCTTCCTCAGAGAGTGTTCAGAGATGGGGACAATAGACGAAGTACTGGAGGAATGCGGATGGCGCCAGGTGGCTGATAAATCACGTTGTTCCTGTTTTCATCATTAAGAACAACCTCAGGACTTTAAATCTCTCCAGGCAAGACTATTTCAAACTTCTTGGCGAGATTTAACCTATACTTCTCATGCCCACAACCGACTTTGGGGGATACTCTAAATGAAAATCTGGCAAAACTTGATTAACCAACCTGGCGCCGTCATCGCCGATGGCGCCATGGGGACGATGCTGCAGCAGGCCGGCCTCAAGCCAGGTGAGTTGCCGACATTGTGGAACGTGGAGCATGCTGACCGCGTGCGGGCGGTACACGGCGCCTACATCGCTGCCGGCGCTCAAGTCCTGCTGACCAACACCTTCTCAGGCAACCGCTTTTGCCTGGCCAAACACGGGCTGGCATCACGAGTAGAAGAGGTCAATATCGCGGGAGCGCAGATTTTACGCGCGGAGATCGAAGCGCAAAACAAGCAGGGCGCAGCGCTGGTCGCGGGCGACATCGGTCCCACGGGCGAACTGCTTTCCCCCCTCGGCAGATTATTATTTACGGAAGCGGTGGACGGGTTTGCCGGACAGGCCCGCGCGCTCATCAAGGGTGGTGCGGATGTCATCTGGGTCGAGACGATGGCCGACCTCGAAGAGGTGCGGGCTGCCGTGGAGGGGACGAGGCAGGCCTCCGCTGATATACCCATCATCGCTACGCTGACCTTCGATACGCGCGGGCGCACCATAACGGGCGTCAAACCGGAAACCGCGGCTGCCACGTTGAGCGGGTGTGGTGTGGCGGCCTTCGGAGGCAACTGCGGCAACGGGCCCAACGAAATCCTGTCAGTGATACAAAAAATGCATGCAGCCGTGCCGGAGGCTATTTTAGTGGCAAAGTCGAACGCGGGCCTGCCGGAGTTTGTGAACGGTGCGACGGTTTACCGTGCGGCGCCTGAGACGATGGCCAGGGCTGCCCTGCAACTGCGCGCCGCCGGGGCGCGTATCATCGGCGGATGTTGCGGCACGACGCCGGCCCATATTGCCGCCATGGCGCGGGACTTGAAAGCTTGAATCAGATTGCCACAGTCCGCAGGGGCGGCCAGAATGCGCTGGTACGGTCATTCTTTGGTATCCACAGCCTTCTCTATCGCCTCCATCCTTTGCAGCAGCGGCGGATGCGAGTAGTTCAGGAAGACGAAAAAAGGATGCGGCGTGAGGTTGGAGAGGTTGTCGGCGGAAAGTTTTTTCAAAGCGCCGGACAGCGCCAGCCGATCGGGGATGGTCTGCGCCGCGAAGCGGTCGGCGTCGTACTCAAATTTTACAGATAGCCTGTTCATCAGGATGGAGAGAATGAACTCGGCGGGTGTGTAGAGCAGGCTGAAGAAGACAAGCCCGCTATAGACCGAGGGCTGCTGCATGTAAAAGGCCTGGTAGAGGCCGGGGCTGTTGATGAACAGCGAGAGCAGGAAGAAGATCAGCCCGAAATGCAGGATGCTGATAACCAGGCCCCAGACGATGTGTTTTTTCTTATAGTGCCCTATCTCGTGGGCCAGCACGGATACCAGTTCGGGAACGGTGTGCTGCGCGATTAAAGTATCAAACAAGGCTATGCGCTTGTTGCGGCCGAAGCCGGTGAAGAAGGCGTTGGATTTGCTGGAGCGCCTGGAACCGTCGATGACAAACAGGTTTTGAATGGGGAACTTTACCGAGTTGGCGTAATCGAGGATGGCGCTGCGCAGTTCGCCCTCTGCCAGCGGTGTGAATTTGTTGAAGAGTGGCATGATCCAGTTAGGCGCTATGAACTCGATGACCAGCAGGTAAGCGCTGACTGCTGCCCAGCAGTAAAGCCAGGCGTTGGCGCCGCTCGACTCAAATAAGGCCAGTATGCAGGCCAGTACCGGCCCGCCCAGCGCGGCGGCCAGCAGCAGGACCTTCAGACGGTCGGCGATAAAGGTGGCGGGTGTGGTCTTATTGAACCCGTAGCGCTGCTCGATGACAAAGGTGCTGTAGATGCTGTAGGGCAGCATGATGATGTCGTAGCCCGCCATCAGGATGCCGGTATAGAGCAGGCCGCCGATGATGCTGCCCAATTCCCAGCTCCTGACGAGGAGGTCCAGCCAGTTGAAGCCGCCCATGAACCAGAAGGCCAGCAGCAGGGACAGACCAAAGGAGCCGACCAGCAGGTTGAATTGGGTGGTTTCGCGCAGGTATTGCTGCGATTTGCGGTAGGCGTCCGGGCCGAAAACGTCCTTCAGCGCTGCGGGCGGCTCGAGCTGAAGAGCGCGCAGGTTAAGAATATTAGAGATAAGGTCAAGCGAGAGCTGCAACAGGACGGCGGCCAGGATGACGGCGGCGAAAATATTCATGGCGTTAATTCTAAAGGAAAAAGCGAGCTTAATAAACCTTTTCAGCCGGACGGCGTTATTATTTATGAATATTAGAGGAGGCGCTGCTGCAATGAGAAGTATCTGGTACCCACTGCTAACAATTTTAATTTTTTCGGGATTGGCAGCCTGCCAGGCCGCGGGCAACGGGATACCCTCCACGGTAAACGCCGGCGGCACAAGCGGCGGCGTCTTAGCGCTTAACATAACGCAACCACAGGATGAGTCGATAGTGAGGAGCAACCCGGTCACGGTGAGCGGCAATGTCAGCGAAGGCGCGGAGGTGATGATAAACGGGTTATCGGTCGACGCGGAGAGCGGCCATTTCAGCGCCATAGTTGAACTTGAGACCGGGCCGAATTCCCTTGAGATAACGGCCAACGACGCCGCGGGCAAGCAGGTTTCGAAGTACGTCAGCGTCGTGTACGTGCCTTAAAAACGCTGGTCATTGCTGAGGCTTTTTCACCCCTCGTCATTGCGAGCCCGAAGGGCGCGGCAATCTGTCCTTTAGTGACGTAATGCCCAGGGATTGCTTCGTCGCCTGCGGGCTCCTCGCCATGACATTTTTGGGCGGCGCCCTTGCAATGATGGGATTGACAGGCATCTTGATAATCCTTTAAATTACCGGCATGGTAAAGACCGTCGTGCTGGCCTCTTCTTCGCCGCGCCGCAGGGAGCTGCTGGAGAACATCGGCCTTAAATTCAGGGTGGACGCGGCTGAAATAAACGAGGACCACGGCCGCAGGCTGAAACCCGCTGAACTGGCTAAAATTATATCGCTGGAGAAAGCCAGGGCGGCGGCCTCCCGCCATCCGGACTGCATCATCATAGCGGCTGATACCTTTGGACTGCTGAATAGTGAAATAATGGGCAAGCCGGCTGACGAAAACGAGGCCTGCCTGATGCTGGGCAGGCTGAGCGGTAAATGCCACCGCGTGGTCACGGGGTTCACCATTTTAGACACAGAAACAGGCCAGGCCGTCTCGAAAGCAGTGGAGACCAGGGTGTATTTCAGAAAGTTAGACAGTCAGGAAATAGAGACCTACGTGAAAACCGGGGAGCCGCTGGACAAGGCGGGGGCCTATGCCATACAGGGTCTGGGCGCGCTGCTGGTGGAGAGGATAGAGGGGGACTACTACAACGTCATCGGGCTGCCGCTAAGTGCACTGGCGCGGGAGCTCAAGGGATTCGGCGTGAAGCTGCCCGGCTGACCTCAGCCCGGCAGCGCCGCGGATTCCCCGGCCAACCAGCCCGTGGAAAAAGCCGCCTGTAAATTAAAGCCGCCTGTATCGGCGTCAATATCCAGCACTTCACCGCAAAAGTACAGGCCTTTCACCAGCTTCGATTGCAGGGTGTGCGGGTCGACTTCATCCAGGCGGACACCGCCGGCGGTCACCATGGCCCCGGCCAGCGGGCGCGGGCGCCCGACAGTGAATCTCAGGCTTTTAATGGCAGTAACAAGCGATTCCCTTTGAAGGGCGGTGACCTGGTTGGCCTTTATCTGCGGGCCAATCCCGGCAATATGAAACAACGTGCCGGCGATCCTGCCGGGCAACAATTCAGCGAGTATATTATGGACGTGCCTGCTCCCATGCCTGTCAAAGGCTTCCTGCAACTCATGCCGCAACCGGTGGCCGGTTTTACCTGGCAGCAGGTCCATGGCCAGGCTGACCGGGGTTGATTCCAGCGCATCCGTCACGGCCAGGCTCATGAGCAGCACGGCCGGACCGCTGACCCCGTAATGCGTGAAGATAAGGTCACCCGTCCGGCATTCGATCAGCGGCGGCCGCGGACTGCGTCCGCCCAGGCCGCGGCCGCTATCATTTTTCGGCATAGCATAGTCTTTGATATCATCAGATGCGCAGGCCAAAGCTGCCAATCTTACGTTATGCAGGCTTATCCCCTGCATATTCTCCAGCAGGCCTTGTTCCTTTAATGTGAGGGGTATCAGTGCAGGCCGCAGCCTGGTAATAGTGTGCCCCAGGCCGGCCGCCATGCGGTAGCCGTCGCCGGTTGACCCGGTCTGTGGGTAGGAAGCCCCACCGGTGGCCAGCACCACGGCATCCGCCGCGCAGGCATCGGCGGCGGTTTTCACTTCGGCAACCCGGCCGCCGCGGACCTCAATGGCATGCACGCTTGCGCCCGTGACCACTTCAACACCGTTTTTCGCCATATATCTCTCCAGCGCATGGGCCACCCCGGCGGCATTGCCCGCAGCAGGAAAGATGCGCCCATCCGCTTCAGCCAGCGTTTTTACGCCGTAGCTGCCGAGCAGCTTAAGCAATTCAGCGCGGAAAAAGCGCTGAAACGCGCCGTAAAGAAATTTGCCATTGCCGCCGTACATAGAGATGAAACCGTCAAGGCTGCGGGCATTGGTGAGGTTGCAGCGGGCATTGCCGCTGATGAGCAATTTCTTGCCCGGGCGCTCCATTTTCTCCAGCAGGGTCACCTGCGCCCCCATCTCCGCCGCGCGCCCGGCGGCCAGCATGCCGCCGGCGCCTCCCCCGATGACTATGACCCTCTTAACGCTCATTCGATCCGGAACTTCCAGGCGCAGAACCAGCTACCCGGGTGCCGGTCCGGAGGGCAGGCGATGCACTCAGTTTTTATGCGCGGGTCGATGCTGCGGGCAAAGCTGGAATACTCGGCCACGCCTGCCGATTTGCAGGGATAATCCTCCAGGCCTTTGAGTTTGCGTGCAGCCTGCACCCGGCAGTTGACCATCCTGAAGATGAGGCTGCCGCCCTGCCTTTCAACCGACTGCACGTTTATACGCGAGTAAAGCCGGTAGCCCAGGGCGGTTTCCAGTGCGTCCAACCCCCCCGCCGGCGGCAGATGCAAAAGTTCCTTGATGCGGTAAGCTTCCAGCGGCGAGAATTTCGTCCAGCAGGTATCATTGCACCTTTTGGCTGTGAACATCTCGTGCCTTTTCTCCACGGCCTGGAACCACAGCCCGTCGCCGGCCAGCCAGTTGGCTGCGGCGGCGTCCAGCAGGCCGATGAGCTTCTCTGCCGGCAGCCTGGTGAGGGCACGCGGCAGGCCGTTTTCCATCTCGAAACCCAGCAGGCCTGACAGGCGCTTCAACATGCCGGCAGAGAACTTATCGAAGACCTCCGATTCAGTTTTCAGCGCCTCTTCCAGCCCCAACTGGTGTTGCACCTCGTTGAACCAGATCCCATAATGCAGCACGCTGCGCCGCAAGAAATCCACCGCCAGCCCGGCCAGCTCAAGGTTGTCCATTTTTTCCAGGCTACCGCTATCAGCCATACAGGTGCTCCTTTCCGGGCCAGGCCGGATTTCTGACTTTAAATGAAATACGTATTATAATAACACTGTTGGTGGCGTTATGCCCTGGGATTGCTTCGTCACTGCGTTCCTCGCAATGACATTTTTGTACATCATTGCCAGCGGGCAGGAATAAGGGAATAAATGCTGCAAAAACAAGGCGTGCTGACACGCGAAGATATCCTGGGGTTGCTCCAAGGCACGCCTTCAATAGTCGCTGAAGCGGTCAACCTGGAGGAGCAGTTGCAGCCCAACGGCATCGACCTGACCGTCAGGGAGATAAGCTCCTTTTCCTCGCGGGGCAACCTGACCGCCGGCAATGAGGGCAGGGAGATATCGCGGGTTACGCCGCTGGCCTTTGATGCGCAGGGCGGCGTCGATTTAGTGCCCGGCGCTTACCTGGTTACCTTCAATGAGATCGTCGCCCTGCCTGCCGATATCATGGCGCTGGGCAGGCCGCGTTCGAGCCTCAACCGCTGCGGTGTCAGCCTGCACAGCGCAGCCTGGGATGCCGGCTATACGGGCCGTTCGCAGTCCCTGATAGTAGTCTACAATTCACACGGTTTCAGGCTGCATAAAAATGCCAGGGTTATGCAGTTAGTGTTCTTCCACACATCCCGCAGGGTGGGCCAGGGGTACAGCGGGAAATACCAGGGCGAAAATATTTAAATTGTCTTTAAGGAGAACCCATCGAAATGAAAATAAACAGACTATTGGTGAATTTGCTGATGGCCGTAGCTATGGTTTTACCCCTGGCCGGCTGTATCAACACGCCGGGCATTGAGAGCGCGGTCATATGCCAGGCCGTATCCAAGGCCGGGGCGCCGCTGATGGTGGCTGATAATCTCACGCCTGATGTCAAAACAATATACTGCTCGATAAAGCTGGCCGCAGTTCAGCCTAAATCCATAGTTAAAGCCGAGTGGTACGTGGTCAAGAGCGCAGAGGCCGGGTTGACTGATACCATGATAGGCGCCGGCACTGTGGCTGCGGAGGCTCCATATGTGGTCTGCTCTTTCGCCCGCGCTCAAGCGCTGCTGCCGCGGGGTGATTACCAGGTCAAACTTTATTGGGATAACAAGTTTGCGCAGTCCGTGCCTTTTCAAGTGCAGGGTGAGGCAGCAGCCTCTGCTGCCGCTTTGAGCGAGGCCACAATGTGCCCCGGCATCGATCAACTAACAGGCAAACCGGTCACAGTCGCCGGTATGTTCCCGAGTGATGCCTCAAGTATTTTTTGCTCGGTGAAAGTCAGCGGCGCCCAGTTCACCGACCTGGTGAAAGCGCGATGGACCTATCTAAGCGGGGAACTCGAGGGCTTTCAAGGGAAAACCCTCGCCGAACAAAGCACCAAAGTCGAGGGCAGGGAATATGTATATTTTTCCTTCGGGCCCAAGGAAGGGAAGCCCTTCCCCAGGGGCGATTACAGCCTGGGGCTTTACGTGGATGACAGGGAACTGGTAAACCTGCCTTTCAGTGTAGTTGCCCCGGCGGATATCAAAGGCTCCTATGTGGGCGAGACGGCAATATATGCGTATAAAGACACGGAAAAGCAGGAGGTCAACGCGACGGCCATATTTCCTGTAGACACAGGCGAGATTAATTTCACTGTTAGGATGTATAACGCGCCTGCTGATACAGAGATGAATATACAGTGGATAATCGCCAGGAGTGATGAGGCCAGTGTGGATGATTACCTGGCCAAGGAGGACAAGAACAAGATCGAAGGTACACTGGTGATTGCGGCCAAACTGATCAGCGGCAAGGACAAGTTTGTCAAAGGCGATTACGTGGTCAGGCTGCTGCTGGACGGGCAGGAAAAAGCCACCGTGCCTTTTAAAGTGCAATAGGCTGACCGCAGGGCCTTGAAGTTTGCCTTTAAAAGTGTAATATATATAGATGCCTATAAAAAGCGAGTTGTAGAATGAATAAAAACCGGTTAATAGCACTGGTAGTGTTGACGGCGTCCCTTATATCGGGCACAGGGTGCAGTCCGGCCGTCCGGGTAGACCGCGACATCCTTTTCCAGGCCTCAACCATTGGCGCCCTGATGAAAGGTATTTATGAAGGGCAAATGACGGTGGGTGAATTGCGGCCTTACGGCGATTTCGGGTTGGGGACTTTTGAAGCACTGGATGGTGAAATGGTTGAGATCGACGGTAAGTTTTACCAGGTAAGGCTGGATGGTACAGTTTATGCCGTGCCGGACAGCCTTAAAATCCCCTTTGCCGCAGTGACTTTTTTCGATAACGACAAGGCTGTTAACTTTGATAAACAGGTGGATTTGAACGGCCTTCAAGCTTACATTGATACGCTGCTTCCCGGCGTCAACCTTTTCTACGCGGTTAGAATCGACGGGAAATTCAGCTATATGAAGACACGGAGCGTGCCGATGCAGGTGAAACCTTACCCGCCGCTGACCGACGCCGTTAAAGACCAGCAGGTTTTGGAGTTTAAGGATGTTGAAGGAACGATGGTTGGCTTCAGATGCCCGCCTTACATCGAAGGTGTGAACGTGCCGGGTTACCATTTCCATTTCCTGGACAAGGACAGGAAGCAGGGCGGACACGTTCTGGAATGCACGACGTCCGGCGTTATAATAGTTGTCGATAAAACCGCTGGCATGCTAATGGCGCTGCCGGACACCCCCGGTTTCAATAAGTTGAACTTGGGCCGGGGTGAACCGGAAGGGCTCAAACAGGTCGAGCAAGGGAAATAGGTAGGGCTGCGGTATGGGGGGATAGATTGCCGCGTCGCAACGCCACAAAATTTAGACCTCATAACAATCGATTATATCCTAAATAGCAAGCTCCAACACACTGTCAGTAAAAGCAAAACCACATCCGAGTCTATTTTGATGCCCAAAAAAGCCTATCAAAACAGTCCTGAAACCTAAACAACCCAAATGCCACACTTGTAGAACGGAGGCACTGACCACTCTGCAAATGGCTCAGGGATAATAAACAGGAGGGCAAGCACCTGTATCGGGTACTTGTATCATACCGTATACCTAAAATAGGAGGTTACTAATGAATAATAATTTGAATATAATTCAAAAGAGAAATGCTATACTGAAGTTCTACAGTAAAAGCCATTTTTACCGCTTTTCCAGCTTCAAAACTCTGTTTTCACAACAAAATGTAGTGCCAAATTATTTACAAATATTTAACCTTAAACCCCTTGACAA
>CAIYTC010000098.1 GCA_903929005.1 uncultured Dehalococcoidia bacterium
GCCGCTGCGGCGGCCTGGCAATGACATTTGTGGGGCTGTCTTTGCGAGGGTGAGCCGAAGCTGCGAGCCGAAGGCGTGGCAGCCAGCAGGCGACGAAGCAATCTCAGGGCATTGCGGTACTATACGGACAGATTGCCACGCCCTTCGGGCTCGCAATGACAGGGTTGCCGTAGGGGTGGGTTTTCAAACCCGCCCGATAAAGCGAGCGCAAGAGCGGGCGCACCTGAAGGAACGCCCCTACGGGAACGCCCCTACGGATGGTGGGAAGGATTGCCGCGGCCGCTTCGGCGGCCTCGCAATGACAGGGTGATAATTTGGCGGGAATAAGGCCGTGGGCAATGGACAAATGTCGCTTTTGATCCCTGACTGTGGGATCACAGGATTAGGCTGAAGAGTTTAAATGCGGGAGGATTTAAAGGATAGTTAGATTAAAACCAGGGAAAGTCACCTTCCCTCCAGTAACTTCTTAATTTGTTTTTCAACCATCGGACTCAATATTACCCCCGCTCTCATTTGTTGTACTAACCTGATATCCATAACAGGCCTTTCCTCCAGTTTCCTTTTAGCAAACAGACGAGCGATTTCAGAAACAGTATGCTCAAATACATAATTGCAATCTATTATCGTGTCAGCAGTGAATCTGGAATATTGATATGGTAATATTTCAATAAGTGTTTTAGCGGGGCAATCTGATCTCAAATTCCGCACATTTTCAATTTGAGACGAGCAGCAGAGAAGAAATATTAGCTTGTCTTTCGAAGGATCGGCATTAATTACAACAAAATTGTGTTGCTTTGGTGAATTGAGAGCAGCTTCATAATAATAGTAAACAGAGCCAGTTGTAATAGTGGACTTGATATATTTTTCAGAGGATGCGCCGAACAAATACTATCCCCAAATAGATTCAAGATGAATCAGTTCCTTCAAATGTTCGCGCCTGGCACGCTTGTCATCATCACTCAAAGGGAAACATTCGTCCACGGTCGTTGTGGGATCATCAAAAAAGTCATCTAAATCCATCGGCGTGCTAAGGGTCCGATTCAATTCGTCCCGATGCTTATCCCATTCCGGATAATCATGCGTAATAGATGCCAGTTTAAATTGATCAAAATGCCCAAACCTTTGCCAGGAGAATTCAAGAGCTTCAATATCAGAATCAGAAAAGACATCATTATCAGGAGATGACTTAGATTTCAAATCATACCCGCCCTTACTCTCAAGGTAAGCACAGGCATACTTCTTTTCATAACGTCCAATGAAATTAGTCTTTTCAGCGATATCCCTTGTTCGAGACGCCACAGGGCCGTTTTCCATAGCAATATAATTATCATTCGTTATTAAGCGGCCGTATTTCCTGAGATGATACCTATCAGCAAAATATATCAACTTAAGCGCTTTCATTTTGTTGATCGTTCCGCCTGCTTTTAAGGCGAGCATATTAAGAGCCTGGGTTGCTTTCTTGTAGTTGAATTTAAAAGTTGTAGTAGTCATTCTTTATCATATCTGCGTTCAAGAACATACGGCCATTGACTGTCATGATATGCGTCAATATCGTTTACATTGTGATGGCTGAGACATCATTTGTCAAGCCCTTGATTTACAGTCCCGTACCTTTTTTCCTGCGATGTGGTTTTGAGGACAAGGCAATCTGAATCAATTTCTGTCTTATTCAAGACGATGAAATATTTATCTCCGGTAGTGCCATCCTCGAACCTGAAATCTTTATAATGAAGGATGGTTCCTGGTCCTGGCATATTACATCTATCTTCTATTGGCCGGGTTTAAATGAAAATTACTTACAGCCTCGAAATGTTCTTTGAGTGACTGTTTGGATTCTTCTCTCTCAACCCCTGCTTTTTCATCAAAGATGAGCATGTAATCGATCAGTCCCTTCTCGCCTTTAGTTTTATACGTCATATCCCAGGGCTGTTCCGGCAAATGGGAAACCTCTGAGATATCAACGGCCTTTGCTTCTTTATAGATAAAAGCGAGATCCTGCATAATAGTTTGTTCACGGGGTGAAAAAACCGATAGATCAGGATTTATCCTGGCGCTAAACGTAATCTCTTTAAACATAGGATTGACTTCGTCTGCCCGCCTTGATAGGGAGAGCTTACCTTTGAAATCCTCAGGCACTTCACCGTCTTTAACTTCTGCCCAGAACTCCCTCGGAAGAGGACCATTCTTAAACGCGTAATATTTTAGCCCGATGCAGGGATATCCAGTCTGCTGAAAATGTTGAAAATCAAGGAAATAGAGAAGCTTGGCCAGTTTCGTTGTACTTAGATTCTTCGTATTCTTAGCAAAATACAGGATTGCTTGAAGCAATTTGTTCCGATATACATTTACCAGCATACAGATTATTCCTCTCAATTGAGTGGTAACAATATCAATATCAGTGTAATAGCTTGTATTTATTGTACATCGCCGCCAATATTTAATCCAAAGACGCAGACAGGTCTGAAGAGCCTGTCCCTACAGGGGATTGCCGCGCCCTTCGGGCTCGCAATGACATTTTTGGGTCTGTCTTTGCGAGGAGCCC
>CAIYTC010000099.1 GCA_903929005.1 uncultured Dehalococcoidia bacterium
CACTAACGGACAGATTGCCGCGCCCTTCGGGCTCGCAATGACATTTTTGGGTGGCCCTCGCCAAGACATTTTTGGGCGCTAACAATCGATTTATGTTATGATAAACGCAAAAGCACCCGGAGGATCATGAGATGAAGGTAAAGGCACTGGCGGCTTTACTTGCTCTGGCTTGTTTAGTTGCGCTCATACTGCCAGCCGCAGTGCATGCAGAGTCGCTTGTACTCGAGCCGGCGCAGGGACAAGTCGGCTCGGACGTTAAAATCCCGGGTGCCTGCTCGTATGGCGGGGGGGAATATTTTCTCTACTGGGGCGAGGGCAACCAGATGATCTCCCAGGGCACGATCCAAACGGGCGTCTGCGCGCCCATTTTTTTCAAGGTGCCGCCGTCTCCGCGCGGCAAGACCATGGTTACCCTCAAGGTCGGCAGCAAATCTTTCCAAAAAGAATTTAGCGTGCAGGGCACCATTTCCCTGGGCAGCAAGAAAGGCACGGTTGGGGCTTCGGTTTCCGTACAGGGCTATGGATTCGAGGCCCGTGAGGCCGGCATAAAGCTGATGTACGACGGCAACCCTGTGGCTACCGCCATTGAAGCTACTGCCGACGGAAGCTGGCTTTACACGCTCAAGGTGCCGGCCGGCATCAATGGCAACCACCCTATCACCTCCAGCGGCTCTACCACGCCGGCATCTGAAGTTAAAGGACAGGCCTTCACGGTTACCCCATCCTTCAGCGTCAACCCCGATTCAGGCTGGGTGGGCAGGGTGGTCAGCGTTTCCGGCGAGGGATTCGGCAAAGCCGAGAACAATATCGCCGTTCTTTACGATGCCCTGCCGGTTAAAACCAATATATCGGCCGACCCGGACGGCTCATGGCAGGCTTCTTTCTCCATCCCAGCCTCTTCCCAGGGCGTGCATAAGGTGGACGCCGGGGGCGCCACCACTCCGCTGGAGGACGTGCCGGATGGACAATTCAGCGTCTCTCCAGGCATAAAAGTTGAGCAGGCCAGCGGCCGGTTGGGCGACGTTATCAAAGTCGGGGATACGCTTTTCGTCAATGGTTTCGGCTTCCTGGAAAATGAGGGCAATATCAAGGTCACCTTCGACGGGCTGCAGGTAGTCGGCGGCATCACGGCCGACGCCCACGGTTCCTGGTCCGCGCAATTCGCCGTACCCGCCTCCACCAAAGGTGAGCATATCGCTGATTCCTTCGGAGATGCTACTAAAACGGACGATGTCAGCGATTATACTGTGGTAATCACAGCCGAATTGATCATTAATCCCACCAGCGGGGCAGTCGGCGAGAATACAGTGCTCAGCGGCAGCGGCTTCGGCGCCAGCCAGCCGCTCACCATCACCTATGACGCCAAGAAGATTACCGGCAGCGCCGCTAGCGACAACAAGGGCAGCTTCAGCATCAGCTTCAAGCCCCCCGCCAGCGTAGCGGGCAGCCACCCGGTAACGGTCAGCGACGGCACAGGGGCCATCGGCTCAACCTCTTTCAGTATTGAATCCG
>CAIYTC010000100.1 GCA_903929005.1 uncultured Dehalococcoidia bacterium
CGGCCAGGTCGCGCATGTTGGAGACCACCTGCAGTTCGACTGCCTGGAGCCTGCCAGCATCGGCATCCGCGCTTATTATCTCGACCGTGAGGGCAAATCGGGAGACCCGGCGGCCGTGCGGGACCTGGCTCAATTCGCCAAAATCCTGAACGGCCTTTGAATAACAACTTTTTGGGAGGTTAACATGCCGATTACCGTGACGACACTTGTAGAGAACACCGCGGGGACACCTTTCACCATCGGGGAATGGGGCCAGAGCCTGCTGGTGGAAGCTGACGGGCAGAAAATACTTTTCGATACCGGACCGAGCGCCCTGATAACTAAGAATGCCACAGCTTTGGGGGTGGACATCGCTACCGTGGACAGGATCGTGCTGAGCCACGGCCACTACGATCATACGGGCGGCCTGCAGGAAGTGCTGGTCAAGATACGTGAGTCAGTCAAGCACACTGCCGGCATCGAAATCATCGCCCATCCCGATGTTTTCACCCCGAAATATTTTTACATTGAGGACTTCGTGGAGAAATATATAGGCATCCCTTTTCCGCGCGAAGAGCTTGAAGCACTGGGGGCCCGCTTCATCCTGTCTGAGGATTCCGTCAGGCTGAGTGAGAACATGCTGACCACCGGCGAGGTGGAGATAAGCGTGGATTTTGAGAAAATCGACAAGGACCTGCACGTAAAAGAGGGAGAGGAGCAGGTTCACGATAAGCTGGCCGATGACATGGGGATCATCATTAAAACTGATCAAGGGCTGGTAATATTGCTGGGCTGCGGGCACAGGGGAATTATCAATACCCTGTTGCATGCGCAGAAGGTCACGGGGATCAAGCAAATCTATGCCGTTATCGGCGGCACACACCTCATCAGCGCAGACAAACAGCAGATGCAGTCAACCATCGACGCTATCAAGGGCTTCAATATTAAAAAGCTGGGCGTCTCCCATTGCACCGGCCTCAAGTCCGCCGCCGTCCTGGCACATGAGTTTGAAGGTGCCTTCTTCTTCAACAGCGCCGGTACGAAAACAGTTTTGTAACCGCTTATACATTTTTACTGCGTATATGTCAGTGAACTGGAAATCATCGCCGCTGATTGCCTTAATTGCCCTGGTTGGGGTAACCGCAGTCTGGGGCTACACCTTCCTTGCTGTACAAAACGCCATCGCACGCATGCCGGTTATGGAATTTTTGGCGTGGAGGTTCTCTATAGCCAGCATTGTAATGATTGCCCTGCGTCCGGCCTGCCTGCGCAACCTGACACGACTCGAATTGCTGCGCGGCGTTGGCCTGGGCACTGTACTCGGGTTGGGCTATATTGCCCAAACATACGGCTTGCTCTATGCGTCCGCTGCCATTTCGGGGTTTATCACCGGTATGTTTGTCGTATTCACACCGGTTATGTCAGGGATAATACTTCGCCGCAAAACCAACCGTAATACCTGGTTAGTAGTCGCGCTGGCTACGGTAGGCCTGGCCTTACTCAGTCTTAATGGTTGGTCAGTTGGGATCGGCGAACTGCTCACACTTGTATGCGCTGTATTTTTTGCTATTCATATAGTTGGTTTGGGTGAATGGTCATCACTATATGATCCGTACGGCTTTTCCCTGATTCAGATTGCGACTGTCGCTGTAATATCACTGATAGCCGCCGCACCCGATGGAATTTCCCTGCCGCCGGATGCCGGGGTATGGTTGGTTGTAGGCATCACAGCAGTGCTCGCAACCGCTGTAGCTTTTCTTGTGCAGACGTGGGCTCAATCACTTGTATCAGCAACACGCGCAGCGGTAGTAATGACAATGGAGCCGGTCTTTGCCGGAATATTCGCTGTTGTCATGGGTGGGAACCAACTGACACTGCGGACCCTCGGTGGCGCCGCATGCATACTGGCGGCAATGCTTATCATCAATCTAAAATCAACCTTGATCTCCACACCTCCGCAAAGGTAAAAGCCTCTAAAATCGCTAATGATTTAGCGCTGCCAGTTTCAAGGCGTGTACCCTTGTGCCATCAGAAAATCAGCATCGGATTTGCCTTTTTCACCTATGGAAAGATAGGCAAAGCCACGGTTGTGGTAAGCCGTGACATAATACGGATCTATCGATATGGCCAGGGTGTAGTCTGCTATGGCTTTGTCGTAGTCACGATAGTTATCATAGGCAAACCCACGGTTGTTGTATGCCCGCGCATATTGCGGGTCTATCTCTATCGCCTTAGTATAATCTGTTATAGCCTGGTCGTAGTAACCCTTTTGAGCATAGGCATATCCGCGGTTGTTATATGCCAGGGCAAGTTCCGGGTCCAACTCTATCGCCTTAGTGCATTCTGCAATGGTCTCGTCCCATTGATTTTGCGAAAGATACCTCACATCCTTGACCCCATGTTCTTTCGCTGGATTTAACCAGCCCAAAGATAGCAGCACGGTCGCCAGGATGATACAAATTGCCAGTGTAAGCACTCCCTTGTTTAGCATGATCTCCTCCTTAGTATTGTTATTTATTACATTCCTCAGTTACCATTGTCCCTGAATCTGAAGGCCCTGTAAATAGACTTTAAGTAACAGGTGTAATAGTACAAACGTCCTGCATTATGGCTAAAGTGATGGCCAATGGTACTTTTGGACGATAGAGATGGGACTAAAGCGCTATTTACTATCAGCGGGCTGCAATGTATATTGATTACAGGCCGAAAAATAAGGGGCGGCTATTGAGACTCCAACAGGGCGTGGCAGCCTTCGCTGATGGAGTTTAGTACAGGGAGAAACCCGTGTTACATACAAGTAAGGTTACCCGGTGGCATGCAGACGCTTATAAACAGCTTTTAGACAGTGCTAATTGCATGAAAAATCTTAAGGCCAGGCTTCGATTATATTTTTTTATGACCCTGTGCCTGGTCACTCTTTCCCCAATGTGGGCCCCTTCCGTTGTTTTTGCTGTTCAATTAGAATCGCCAAAATGTCATCAGCGGCCCGGTGGCCGGTATTTATTAGACAGGGCTATCAGTTGGGACGATGGAAATACTGAGCAAACAGGTTACGACAAAGGAGGCGCGGTTCAAAGCTTCGTAGCGACTGACTCCGAATTTGAGAGGATACCCCAACGGCCGGCTATCAACAACTCCACCGGCGCCTCTAATATAACTGCCACTACTGCCCTGCTAAACGGCAAGGTTATTTCCACGGGCTGCCCGCCAGAAACAGTTGATCCCACCCCGGCCACGGTACATATTTACTGGGGCACTGCTGATGGTGGTAATGCATTAGCCAAATGGGAACATGATGTTAACCTGGGCACTCAGCCAACCGGTGTCTTTGGCGCATATATGTCCGGTTTGACAGCCAATACCACCTACTACTACCGCAGCTTTATCCGGAACTCGGCAGGAGAAGCCTGGGCTGCCAGTTCAGCCTCCTTCACTACCACGGATCTCGTGAATTCACGCTTTAGCGCAGATACAAGATATACCTCTATCCAGTGACAGTTGACGGTTTGATATTTAACGCTGAAGGCAAAGCTCTCAACCCCTGCGCCGTGTCCCCTGCCTTCGCCCGGTTGGCCCGTCGGGCAGGTTATCCGTAGGTAGCAATTATGGGAATAGCTTCATAAAGGATAACTTCCACTGTTCATACGTAGAGCCGACAAATTTTTGGCAGTAAATGAACCAGTCATATGGCGATGTGACTGGGGAGGTCACAGGTGGTGAGGGCAGAGTGGCAGTTACAAATGGAATGCTTGCCCCTGATACTGAACTTCCACCTGTCACAGGGTTGAGGGCTACCGCGCGATAATAGTAAGTTGTGCCGGGAAGTACCGGGATAGTGCTGCTAAAGGGCGCAGGCGAATCGAACGTCCTCACGATGGTGGCATTGCCGAATTCCGCGGTTGTTCCGTATTCGAACCAGGCCTGAACCGAAGTTGTGTTGCCCAGGTTATCCAGTTTCCCGTTCAGCGTTGCGCTGGAGTTAGTGATACTGGTGGCGGGGTAAGTGGTAACAGCGGTCTTTGGCATGGATACAGTGCTGAAGGTAGCCTGTGAGCCATACGCCTTATTCCCGTTTGGCGCCTGTGCCACAGCCTGGAAGTAACAGGTCGTTTCCGCTGTCAACCCGGATACTTGCGCTGAAACAGTGCCTGCTGATGTAAATGTCTGGACGGGAGTGCTTATGCCGTATTCAGGACTCTGGCCAAAATTAAACCATACCTGGATAGCAGGGGCGCTTCCAAGGGAGTTGATATAGGCGTATAAGGTCGCGGAAGATGGGCCTACTTTGGTCGCCACGCCGGTGGATATCGATAATGCCGCTGAGGAGGCCGTATGGAAGGTGCTGTATTGACCGTAGGCAGAATCGCTATTAGAAAATGCTGTGGCACGGAAGTAGTAAGTAGTTGAGGGCGATAGCCCCGTTACAGCGAATCTGAAATTACCCGTCGTATTCAGGTTCTGCTGAGCGGTTTTGCTGCCGAAGGTGGTATCTGTACCATATTCGAACAGGGCAGATACCGGGCCGGAGGAACCAAAAGAAGTTAGGAAGCCGCTCAATACCGCTGAATTTGCCGTGACACCGCCTGCCGGTTCTGTGCTTACAGCGACGCCGGGCAAGAATTTCGTGGTGAATTGATTGTCAGGGCTTTGCGCAGTCACCCATCCTCCGGAACCCGGTATGGCCTTTGCGCGGAAGTGGTAAGTAGTGCCCGCTGCGAGTCCCTCTAAACTGTACGTGTAAATTCCCGTTTGATTGACGGTCTGCATGAGCGTTACCTGGCCGTAAGCGGCGGTTGTACCCCATTCGAACCACACATTAGCGCTGGTGAAGGCGCCCATCGATTCCAGGTAGCCCGTTATAGTCGCCGCTGTGGTTGTAATGTTTGTTACAGCCCAGGTGCTCACGGCAAGATCGCCGGCTCCCAGGGTAGTCAAGCTGTCGGTAGTACTATATACGACTGTGCCGGCCACAGTGGGGAAAGCGCCAGAGCGAAAATAATATCTGCTACCAGGAATGAGGCCGGAGATCTTGATACTGAATGGTCCCGGTGTATACAGGATTTGCTCACCTGCTTTGTTTCCGAAACCGGCAGACGTGCCCCATTCGAACCAGACTTTTACTTCATTATAGGTTTCCATGCGGGAAAGGTAGCCGTGAAGCACTGCCGTGCCGGGACTGACTTCGTCAGCCCAACAGTTGGAAACCGTGATAGGTACCGGGGCCTTATCAACAAGGGTGTGGAAGGGAAGATAGGCGCCTTTAACTATCTGCCCACCCAGCAGGGGTGAAGCGGCGACGGCACGGAACTGGTAAGGCGTGTAGCTGGTCAACCCGGCTGCGGAGGCGCTGAAGGGTCCGGGGGCTGTCATTTTTGTGGGGCCGGTTTTTGTGGGGACAGTCGATGTACCGTCGTTTAATATATACTCGAACCATACGTTTACCTCGATATCTGTTGGGCCGAGTGATTCGAGGAACCCGTTAAGAGTGGCCGATGTCTTGGTAACGCCGCTAACGGCCTGCGTGGTAACCCTTATGGCTTGACCCTGGTAGCTGTTGCCATTTATCCGGGACGATTCAGATAAGCCTGTAGCCAGTACGGGTGATACAAGCAGTGCCACCAGCACAAATGCAAACAGGAAACTTGTCGGCCTTAGCAACATGGCATCCCTTAAAAATATCGGCCCGGCGATATCAATTTAATTTATCTTACTCTCCTCACCTGATCCAATAAGGGCTATATATTTTATTGTAACATTTAATAATGGTTTTGTCGGGGTCTGTGGTTTTCGCGTTCGTACCGCTGTTTCTGTGATATAATACCTGCGATAGTAAATGTGGCAGCGTAGGGGTTTCAACGTGGATTCCAAAAACATAAGAGTCCTGCTCCTGGAAAATGACGCGTCTCATGCGGAAGCCATCCTCTGTGCTCTGCAATCCTCAAATGCCCATTTCAAAGTCCAGGTAGCCTGTTCCTTGCGGGAATACCGTGACAGCGTGGCTGCAGGTCCACCCGATATCGCCCTGCTGAATATGGTAATGCCAGACGGACGCTCCCTGGAACTGGTATCTTCACCGCCGGAGGCGAATTCTTTCCCGATACTGATGATGGCCAGCCGTGGAGACGAGAAGACCGCTGTGTCAGCAATGAAAGCGGGAGCGCTGGATTATGTGGTCAAGTCGCCACAGGCCTTCGCTGTCATGCCCCGTATCCTGAGCCGTGCCCTGAGCCGCTGGCAACTGATCCAGGAGCGCAAACAAATGGAGAAACTGTTCATCGACAATGAAGCGAGGTACCGCTCCCTTTTCGAAAATAACCCCGCTGCCGTGTATTCGGTAGACATGCAGGGACGCTTCACCAGCGTTAATGCAGCAGCAATGAGATTGACCGGCTACAGCGAGGAAGAAGCGCTCAAGATTTCCATAGCCGATGTGGTGGCGCCGGATTACATGGACACCATGCGCTCCCATTTCATGGATTCCCTGAGGGGTGAATCACAATCCTATGAAGCGGCTATCAAAACAAAAGACGGCAAAAGGATCGATGTCTATATAACCGGTACACCGATTGTCATCGATGGCAATATTGTCGGTGTATATGGCATAGCTGAGGACATCAGCGTCCGCAAACGCATGGAAGAGGAGCAGCAGCGGGTGGAAAAAATGGAATCGGTCGGTCTGCTGGCCGGCGGCATCGCCCACGATTTCAATAACATACTGACATCCATCCTGGGCAATATCAGCCTGGCCAGTATGGAGGCGGCGCCCGGCAGTGAACTGCAGAACAGCCTGCAAAAGGCGGAAAAGGCCTCGCTGCGGGCCAAGGGTCTCACCGTGCAACTGCTGACATTCGCCAAAGGCGGGGCGCCGGTTAAGACATTAGCTTCCGTCTCTGAGTTGCTCAAGGATACCGTTAGCTTTGCCCTGCGTGGCTCCAATGTAAAATGTCATTTCTCCCTACCCGCTGACCTGTGGTATGCCGAGATTGACACAGGGCAGGTCAGCCAGGTCGTGCATAACCTGGTCATCAACGCCCAGCAGGCCATGCCCACCGGCGGGAGCATAGAACTCAGGGCCGAAAATATAGCCCTCAGCGAAACGCGGAGCTTGGGCAGGGGACTGCCTATCAAGGCA
>CAIYTC010000101.1 GCA_903929005.1 uncultured Dehalococcoidia bacterium
TGCCTTGATAGGCAGTCCCCTGCCCAAGCTCCGCGTTTCGCTGAGGGCTATATTTTCGGCCCTGAGTTCTATGCTCCCGCCGGTGGGCATGGCCTGCTGGGCGTTGATGACCAGGTTATGCACGACCTGGCTGACCTGCCCCGCGTCTATCTCAGCCTGCCACAGGTCATCTGGTAGGGAGAATTGACATTTTACATTGGAGCCGCGCAGGGCAAAGCTGATGGTATCCTTGAGCAACTCAGAGATGGAAGCTAATGTCTTAACCGGCGCCCCGCCTTTGGCGAAAGTCAGCAGTTGCACGGTCAGGTCCTTGGCCCGCAGCGAGGCCTTTTCCGCCTTTTGCAGGCTGTTCTGCAGTTCACTGCCGGGCGCCGCCTCCATCCTGGCCAGGTTGATATTGCCCAGAATGGCGGTCAGGATGTTATTGAAATCGTGGGCGATGCCGCCGGCCAGCAAGCCAACGGATTCCAGCTTTGCCACTCTCTGCTGTTCCTCCTCCATGCGCTTGCGGACGCTGATGTCCTCGGCTATGCCGTATACACCGACAATATCGCCGCCGATAACAATCGGTGTACCGGTTATGTGGACATCGATCCTTTTGCCGTCTTTTGTTTGGATAGCCGCTTCATAGGATTGTGATTCACCCCGCAGGGAGTCCTCGAAATGCGTGCGCATGGTGTCCATGTAATCCGGCGCCACCACGTCGGCCATGGACATCGTTAGCGCTTCTTCCTCGCTGTAGCCGGTCAATCTCATAGCTGCCGCATTAGCGCTGGTGAAGCGTCCCTGCCGGTCGAGCGAATACACGGCCACCGGGTTATGCTCGAAAAGTGAGCGGTACCTCGCTTCATTGTCGATGAGCAGTTTCTCCATTTGTTTGCGCTCGGTAATATCGCGCTGTACCGCGATAGTCAACTTGTGGCCGGCCAGTTCAACCAGGCGTAAATGCGTATCCACCAGGAAAACTGAGCCGTTCTTTTTGACATGCACCGCCTCGGAGGACAGCTCGCCCTGCTCGGCCAGCAGTCTGTGGCGTTCATCCAGGCGGGGCAGCTCCTCTGGCGGGACCAACTGGCGCATGTTCATGGCCAGCATTTCCTCTTTGGTATAGCCGCGCAAACTGCAGGCTGTTTCATTGGCGTAGATTATTTTTCCTTCCGGGTCATAGGCAATTATCGAATCGTAGGCCGCGTCGAGCAGCATTGCCCTTTGTTGAAGATCTCCTTCGGCTTTGATACGCTCGGTGATGTCGATCAGTATGCCCCGCATGCCCGCATACCTGGAGTTAAGCATGATGGGAGAGGCATAAATCGCAGCCGGGAATTTGCTGCCATCTTGCCTGACTGCTGTATATTCCTGCGACGGGAATTCCTCCCCTTTAATATGCCGGCTTATATTTTCCACTGCCCTGTCCCGGTCCGGCGGGATAATTGTCTCAAGCACGCTCATGCCTGCAGCAATATCGCCCGCGTTGTAGCCAAACATTTCAAATCCCTGGCGGTTGACGAAGGTGAAGTTGCCCTTCTCATCGGTTTCGAATACGGTCTGGGGCAGTAAATTGGCCATGTTCCTGAAGCGCTCCTCGCTCTCCTGCAAGGCTGACTCAACCTGCTTCCTGTGGGTGATGTCGCGGAGGACGCATTTGAAACCGGTAATCTCTCCAGCCTTATTCCTGCTAAGATCAATAGACACTTCCGAAAACGATATGCTGCCGTCCTTGTGGCGGATCCTGTGGGGGAACCCCTTATTTGGTTTGCCTGTCCTGTATACTTCGTCGTAAGCAGCGAAGATAGGCTCGACATCCTCTTCAGGTACCGCAAAGCGATAATTCTGTCCTAGCATCTCTTCGCGTGAGTACCCGAGTCTGTGGCCTGCGGATTCACTGATGAAAGTGAAATTGCCGACCGGGTCTACCTCGTAGTAAGAGTCCTGCATCTGATCAAGTATAGTGCGGTACCTTTCCTCGGATTTTACCAGCGCCTCCTCAAGCTGCTTGCGGTCAGTGATATCATATAAGATTGCGCTGAATCCGGTGATTTGACCTTCGATAACTATGGGCTCAGGATTGCTGTGGACCCAAATACATTGTCCAGCCTTTTGGAGTAGCCTGAACTCCAGCAGTTCACTGATTCTGATCCCGCCAATTGCTTTGAGTAAGGCTTCCATCAGGTGTGGGGAATCATCTTTGTGCAGAAAATCGGCAAAGGGACTGCCTATCAGAGCTTCCCTTGAATAACCAGTTATCTGGCAGAGCCTATCATTTACAAAGGTTAAATTTCCTTCCCTGTCAGTGGTTGCTATTCCCGCACCCGCCGTCGCCACCAGGCTGCGGAAATTCTCCTCGATCCGGCTCAATGCATCTTCCGCCTTCTTGTGAACGATGATGCCACCGGCTGACTTAACAATTTCCTGTTTAGCCGGCTGCCTCTTTTTGACCATCTAAGCTGCTCCTCTGGTTAAGTATTGCACTTGCCTTACCCTGCTTGCGGCAAGGCCGGGTGGATTGATCGCTGTACGTTATGAGATCAGTATTACATGTTGCGTACATAGAACATAATATACACCCCCCTTTGTAGCTGTCAACAAGTATCACGCTTACGGTTACCCTATTGATAGCTAATAATCCGGTCGCGGTTGGCGGTTTGCCGGTTTGAGAAAGAGTTTACACACTCAAAATTAGGAAAGTAAGGAAATGTCAAGTGCTAAAAGGCTCATTATTGTTAACCGCCGGGCTTGACTTTTTGAGCCGGACAGAGCACACTGAATAGTACTAAAGTACTATGTTCCGTGGACTTGGCGTTTCAAGCAAATATAAATGACTGAGAGTGCAGATTTTTTGGAACGGTGAAAATATGCAGAGTAAATTAAAGTGGATCCTGGTTGGCGAGTTGGCCGGCATTATAATGCTGATCGCGTTGCTGGCAGGTCCAACAGTTTTAAAGGCTAACAATAATCAAACTGGGCTGCCGTCAGCGGAAATTGCCGATGTTTACAGGCAGGCACTTACTGCGCCTCTTAACAAGGCTGTTGGCGAGGTTAAGGACCCGGAGATAGCCGGTTTCTCGCAGAAATTAATACAGGCTTATGACTTAGAGAAAACCGCATCTAACAGCAATGTGGATGACGCATCCGGCCTGGCCAACCTTTTGCCCGACGTAGCAAAAATTCACAGGACAGCTATGGACATGCCCTTGATAGAAGCCGGCAAGCAAATAAAGGATAAAGAACTGGCAGAGTTCTATCAAAGCTTCATATCAAGATGCGGCGTTGAGAAATAGCCCGGCTCAGTTTTAGCTGCCGTCAGACTTTCGATATCAATATTGATGTATATGCGTGCAACTGTGACAACAAAGGCTTTAGCTGCCTTCAGGCAATATGCAGCGGATAACCGCGGCTGGCTGATCTGGCTGGTGTGCTGTTACGGGATAGACAGGGCAACGACCTATGTCTGCCTGCTTAACCAATGGTTCGGCGAAGCCAATCCTGTTGTACTGGCACTATGGGCTGGCTTTGGGCACGCCGGCACGGAGATATTGACCATTTTATTGATCGTGCTGGTCTTTTTCTATATAGGGGCCTACGGCAAACAATACCTGAAGGACTATGTCCTGCCTGCATTCTGCATTGTCTACGGCGTGCTGATGCTGGGCAACGTGGCGGCGTTCTCCCTGGGCGCCCTGGGGTTGCTCAGGTATGGAAGATACATCGATATTACCAGCATCATCAATTACAACCTCTTTGTGTTAATCCTCATCCTGGCTGTGCTGGCCGTATTTTTTGTAATCAAAGGGCGCACGCTGCGCAGGTCGGAAGCCTGAATCCCTGTCCTGTCCGTATCTAAGACTATCGCTTAACCTTGTCCCCAATAACCCGGTAGAACATTTTGAATCTTAATAGCCGTAATTAAAGCCGCTTATCATCCGAAAGTATGATTATTAGCTAAGATTAAAGGCCGGTTTTCAGCGGGGCGTATAGCCTTAAAAAATCAACCCCCGCTCCGATTACTTATTGACCTGTTCCGCGTTAAACTTAGAGCATCTGTTAGTGGGGGACTATTATTTAATGACTTATCCTGAGAACCCGGTAAATAATTCAGTGTTAGAACGGCCGATAACATTCGGCAGTAATGGCATAAAGCTCAACGGGACTATCTTCATGCCGGCCCGGGCGGGTAAAGATAACCGTTTGCCCGGGACCGTCATGTGTCATGGCTATGGCAGTGCCCAGGATGCTTTCGAACACAGCGCCAGGGCACTGGCTGCCCAGGGTATAATAACTCTGACCTTCGATTTTCGCGGCCACGGTTCCAGCAGTGGAAAACTGGACGGCAGCATCATAGAGGACGTAATTGATGCCTGGGATTATTTGCATGACCAGCCCGAGGTCGACCGAAAACGTATGGGCTTGATCGGCCACAGCATGGGCGCATTTTCAGCCATTATGGCGGCCGGTAAGCGAATTAAGGCAAAGGTGCTCATTACACTGGCCTGTCCCGGTGAACTTAAAAATGCTGTTGCCCTGAACCCGCGGCACTTAGCCCACCCCCTGCTCCGATACGTGGCGATGCTTGTTTTTAAAATAGCTGCCGTCATCAACAGGCTCAAGGTAAAAGTGGACTGGAAAAAGTTCCTCGAATTCTGGCCCAGGATGAAGCCCTCTGAGGCGCTGGCCGGATTGGAGGACTGCTCCAAACTTTTTGTATTTTGCCTGGGCGACCAGGTATCCCCTTATAACAATTTCCTTTACTCTTACGCTATGGCCAGCGAGCCCAAGCAGGTTATGGTCGGCTCAGGCAGCCACAACACTATGATGGAAGCGGGGTCGCTGTGTACACAGTGGCAAAAATGGGCTGTAGGCGCACTGCACGGCAGGCACCCCTTCTAAAAGAGTATTCAATTTAAACCTCCTTATTTGAAACAGGGGGGCCGGGACGGGCCCCCCTGTTTCATTTCCCGCCGTCTCGTTGTATAATCCGCTTAAAATGACAGGCGAGGTGATTTGATGGAAAGCCGGATTGCCCAAGAGCTCAAACTGCGCTACCAGCCTGTAGCAGTTATTTTTTCAGATGAAAAGCCTGAGGGCGCTATACAATTCAAGGAGGGAGCACGCGGGTGCGTGATCAGCATGCTGACAGCCGCTGCTAAGGGCAAGACCGCTGCGCTGGACCGCCGCACTGTGCTCTGCCCGGGGGGCAAGACGGGATTGGGTTTCGGCAGCGGTTACGCCGAGAACCCCGGCTGGATCGAGTATTTCCTCTCCACAGGCAAGCCCGGCCAGTTCGAGGGGGAAGGGTACAAGAAAACGCCTGAACTGGTCTCAAAGATGATCGAGCGTGTTCCCATCACTGATTTACCCTTTAAATACGTAATATACAAGCCTCTTAATAAGGTGAATATGGCCAGGGAAACACCTGAGCTCATAGTCTGCTATGCTAACCCCGACCAGCTCTCAGCCCTGGTAGTGCTGGCCAACTACGGCCGGCTGACCAACGAAAACGTTTCGGTGATCATGGGTTCCGGGTGCAGCACAGTCTGCCTGTATCCCTATGCGGAGGGCCAGAAACAGACTCCCAAGGCGGTCATCGGGATTATGGATATATCCGCCCGCCCGTACATCGACCCTGACCTGCTGGCCTTCACGGTACCCTACAGAATGTTCATTGAGATGGAGTCCGATATCCCTGGCAGCTTTCTTGAGAAGAAAGACTGGAAAAAGGTATGGGCGAGGATACCATAGTTGAGGAATGCAGAAGCAGGGGCGGACATTCATTTCCGCCCGCATAGAAACTGTGTAACTTCCAATAATACTGCGAGGTGATTATGGGCATCTTTGAACGTATGGCCAACTCAATCTTCAGAGTCGCCACCGGCGACAGAAAAAAGCGCTGGCTTTACACACCGTTCGCCGCCTTTCTCTTTCTCTGCTTGGTGTCGCTCTTTTTCGGCGCCGCCTATTTCGCCGACAGGTGGCTTAACCTGCCGTCAACCAGGTATATGCCCTGGACGCTTATCGCGGGACTCATACTGCTGATACCCGGCACGGTGCTGCTTATCTGGACCTGGGTACAGTTCCTGAAGGCCAGGGGGACGCCGGTACCCATCAATCCGCCTCAAAAGCTCATTACGGGCGGACTCTATGCTTACAGCCGTAATCCCATGCTGCTGAGCATATTCCTGATAGTCTTCGCCGCAGGCTTGCTCAGCGGCTCACTTTCGCTGACGCTTGTCTTCGCCCCTCTCTTCGTACTGTTTTTCTATTTTCAGATTACCTTAATAGAGGAGAAGGAAATGGAGCTCAAGTTCGGCCAGGATTATCTCGACTACAAGAAAAGGGTACCCCGCTTTTTTCCAAAAATATGTTGGAGGAATAACCAGTGACATGGCGCATCAAACAGAAAACCGTAAGTTAGCGGCTGAGTTAAATTTAAGTGTTGCCAGGTTCTATACGCAATATTGCGGACTTGAAAATGCACTTACCTCAAAACGGTTGGGAAAGGACACATGGTCACTGAAGGAGATCATCGGGCACCTGATCGACTCAGCCTCAAATAACCACCAGCGCTTTATCAGGCTGCAAATTGTTGACCAACTGATATTCCCCGATTATGGCAAAGACAATCTTAAATGGGTAGAGCTTGGACACTATAACGATATGGATTTTGCTGACGTAATACTGGCCTGGAAACACTATAACCTGCTGATAGGCAAGATAATTGAGGGAGTGGACGCGAGCAGATTATCGAACTATTGGAAAACTGATGGAAAAGAAATCAAGCTGAGTGAATTAATGGAAGACTATGTGGTACACCTGAAGGGACACCTGGCTTCTTTCGAAAATACCCTGCGCCAGTCGCAGATCTGAGGCCGGTACCTTTAAGCTGAAGGTACGGTGAAGCTGAATTTGCTGCCTTTGCCCGCCTCGCTCTCCACCCGGACCGTGCCCCCGTGCAGTTCCACGTATTTCTTAACCAGGGCCAGGCCGATGCCGGCGCCGCCATGGATGCGCTGGCGCGATTTGTCGGCCTTGTAGAAATGGTCGAAGACGTAGGGCAGGTCGGCGGGATCGATGCCGCTGCCGGAATCAGTCACCGATACAAGCACACGGCTATCCCCGGCGGCATTAGCCTGAACCGTTATATAGCCTCCTGTAGGTGTATAGCGCAGGGCATTCCCCAGCAGGTTATGCAGGGTCTGCCTGATGCGGTCACGGTCGATATTTAGCTGCGGCAGGTTATCAGCCAAATTTGCGTTTAGCGAGACCTGCTTCTCCTGGCAGCGCGCCTGGAAAACGGTTATCTCGGCATTGATAAGCCCGCCGATATCGGCCTGTTCGAGGTGCAATTTGAGCTGCCCGGCCTCGGCCAGCGAAAGCTCCCGCAGGTCGGTTATCAGCCTGTTGAGCAGGACGGTTTCGTCATAAACCGAGGCTATCTGTTGCGGTGTGGGAGTAATCACCCCATCCAGCCAGGCTTCCAGATTGCCCTGCACGATGCTGAGAGGATTACGGAGCTCGTGGGCCACATCCGCCAGCAATTGCTTGCGGCTTTTCTCCTTTTTCTCAAGCTGCTCGGCCATGGAGTTAAAGGCATGGGAAACGTCGCCTACCTCATCGTCGCTCCTGTGCCTGACCCGCTGTGTCAGGTCTCCCAACGCAATTTTGCGGGCTGACGAAGCGAGCTGCTGCATTGGCCCTGTGATAAGATTGCTTATAATAAATCCCAGCGCAACAGCGATGGCAATGGCCACAAAGGCCGCGATGCCCAGCGACCTCTGGGAATCTTCAAGAAATGTCTGCTCGGCCTGCCCCATGCCCATCAAGCCGGTTCGGGGGTCCTGGCACATGCAGGTGGCGTCATGCTGCTGGCAATAGCTGGTGAAATTGGCATTTACCGACTGATTCACCCAGATAGCCAGGGCGCCGATGCTGAGCAGCGCCAGCCCCGCGAACAAAAGGCTGAGTTTTATCGACAGGCTATGCATGGTTTTGCTCCAGCTTGTAACCAACGCCCCTGACCGTGACCAGCGGGTTCTCCGCCTCGCTTCCGGTCCTGCTGAGTTTCTGGCGTATGTTCTTTATGTGAGCATCGATAGTGCGGTCGTAGCCTTCGTAGGTCTCACCAAAGGCCGAATCCATGAGCTGGAGGCGGGTGAAAACACGCCCCGGATTCCTGGCCATCACCGAGAGTAACTTGAACTCAGCGGCGGTAAGGCTGACCGGCTCATTCTTAAACTTAACCTCGTGCCTTTCAAAATCTACTATCAAATCACCTGTCAACAACCTGGTGGCAGCTTTCGGTCCGTCAGCATACCTGCGCAGTACGGCAGATACCCTGGCCGCCAGCTCCCTGGGGCTAAAGGGCTTGGTCACGTAGTCGTCGGCGCCGAGTTGCAGGCCAACGATTTTGTCCACTTCTTCATCACGCGCCGTCACCATGATGACAGGTATGTCTGAGGTTGCCCTGAGGGTGCGGAAGACCTCAATGCCATCCATCTCCGGCAGGTTCAAGTCAAGGACGATCAGGTCAGGCTTCTGATGGCGGGCTTTTTCCACTGCGCTCTGGCCGTCGCCCGCTACCAGCACGTCGTAGCCGTCCTTCTCCAGGTAGGCCTTGATCAGGTCGCACACCTTGGGTTCGTCATCGACTACCAGTATCTTTCTTCTGGCCATTTTCTGTCTTTTCCTTTACCCGATTTTAGCATACATAACATAAAGGGACGAAGAGGTCGAGTCTTCGTCCCTTTGGCAGGAGGAGTGGATACACATAAAACGATCATTTACCTGATAATTGGTTACCTGCCCCGGCAGCAGCAGCCCCGGTTAGTAGTCGTCTGTCCACCGGTCCCTGCAGTATAACCCGGGCAATTGGGACAGGCAGCTCCCTTTGGAACATAAACGTTGCCCGTCAAGTCGTCCCGGTCACCCGCAGCCGCGCCCTGACAGGGTCCGACGCAGTTAGCGCATTGGGCGCCGCGGGCGTATTGAATACCTGTTTCCTGACCGGGCGTAGCCTCCGTGACTGCGGACTGTCCCCCCACACCCTTGCCGGTCAATGCGAGGGTGACGCCCACCGAAGCCGTAATAAGCAACGCCGCTATGACCACAGGAACTCCGATTTTCAGCCATTTATTCATTGATTAGTTCACCTCCTTTATTGATAGATACACACATTGTATAACCGCATTATGAATTTATAATGAAGAGCACAAGAGATTTGAGTGAATGGATCGCACGGCAGGCTGAAATATTATGCTTAGATATTATTGACATCCTATGGTATAATTTAAAAATTATAGAGAGAGCGTTCGCTCTAACATGGGAAAAGGCATCAGGACATTTAGCAGCAATGAGGGGTTAGTCTCTGAGCGCAGGGAGCATATCGCCAAATCGGTGGCGCCGCTTTTTGTCAGGAAAGGATACGGACAGACCAGCATACGTGAAATAGCCAAGGCGTGTGGTATGTCCATGGGGCATCTCTATTATTATATTGGCGGTAAGGAGGATGTCCTGCAAATAATGATGGATTACGACCTGCATTTCTATGTTAACCTGGTAAAGAAAATTATCAGCAGTTCACGGTCCTTAAGCCCTACCGAAGCACTTATACAAGTCATTGACCAGTTTTTCAGGGCTACAGACGCCGCCGGTGATTTCACGCTTTTCTTTTACCAGGAGACCAAGAACCTGCAGCCCGATGCACGCAAGATCATCATGGACCGCGAAAGGAGCCTGGTTTTGGAATTTGAGAAACTGCTGTACAGGGGGTGCCAGACAGGGGAATTTCAAATAGATAGTATACCTCTGGTTGCCAATAACATCGTGATAACGGGGCATATGTGGGCATTAAGAAGATGGTTGCTGGGTAAAATATGCAGCCTCGACGATTATATTCAATGTCAAACAGATTACGTCCTGAAAAGCATTGCATCCGGTAAAAAAACTGTGCTTGCTTCAAATAAGGTTTAATTGCGAAGGCAGTTAATAATAAATTTAAAAAGGAGGTATGCGATGGCTAAGCAATTTAAAATCCCCAAGAATCCCAAGGAGGTAAAGGAATGGATAGACACTGTGCCCATGTACAAGCAAGATCAACCCCTGGACCTCTCGTTTAAAAGCAAGGACGAGATACGCGCGGCCCAGAATGCCAA